>JBKCXA010000065.1:0-4795 GCA_046316935.1 Prosthecobacter sp. | reverse complement strand
CGCCTTCCCCTTCGAGACTGCGATAATGATCGACGACGCTGACCTCGGCGTGATCGCCCGTGACGATCAGCGTGTGCGGAAAGATGGCCGCGTGGTCGCCGACGACCCAGTGGAAGATTTCGACCGGCTTTTCGATGACGACGTTCTTCGGCACGATGATGACGGTGCCCGCTTTGACATGCGCCAGATGCAGCGCGGCGAATTTATTCGAGCCGAGAGCTTGCTCACCCTTCATGAAATGCTGCTGCAGGGCCGCTTCGTGGGATTTGAGGGCTTCTTCAAAGCTCACGCACACCACACCGGCGGGAAGGCCGCTCGCGTCGGATTCGACAAGCGTGTCGTTCACGAAGACAAAGCGTGCGGCGCGTTCTTTGAGGCCTTCGGTGGCTGCGAGCGCGGCCTTCGACTGGTCGGCGGTCGGAGATTTGGCTGGAGCGTGGTCGGCGAGTTCGATCTTCTTCGCGTTCGAGTAGCGCCAGTTTTCGTCCTTGAGGCCGGGAAGCGGCAGGGACTGAAATTCGGTCCATGCGGCGGTGGAACGGGTGGTGAACCAGCTTGGCGTGGAGTTGGTGCGAGCAGGTGCGATGGCGAGGAGGCCGGTGGAGGTGTCAGATGTCATGATTCAGAGAAGAGACGAAGTCTTTGGACTGCGGCAGCCTGCTGCCGCTTTGGGGAAGGCAGCCCTGCTGCCGCCGAAGGGTGAAATGTGGACGAATGGGAAACTCGTTCTCGCCAGCAGGCTGGCATCGCAAAGCGGCAGCAGGCTGCCGCAGTCCATGTGAATGCCGGGAACTCTCGAGGATTCCTCAAGGATTCGAGCATGTTCGCTGTGAGTTGCCGAGGAATCCTCGGTAACTGGTTTCTTGCTCGAAACCCACGAAATCCCCGCATTCATAACCCTGCCTCCTTATTCGCATCCAAGCGCTCCATGAAGGCCACCGTCAAATCCGTTGATCCAGGCCATTCCTGGCTCTCAAAGCAGGCAAAGTGGTTCTGTATCTCGGGAAGACGGTCTTTACCCCAGTTGGATAGCAGATTCGGAATTTCGTGAACAGCCTCCAAGAGCGAGTTTGCCTTGGAAACATCTTCATGACCGGGAAGCGTGCAATTTCGCGCCATGACACACGCACGATGAATCGTGTGCAAAGCAGCCTCCAAGATGGCGGGAGGAGCGAAATTGGGCTTAGCGACGCTCATTCGACATTCGTCATTCTGGTTTCGTCATTCCGCACCTGCGGCTAGCCGACGCTGCCTTCCATTTCGAGGTCGATGAGGCGTTTCAGCTCGACGCTGTATTCCATCGGGAATTCCTTCACGAGGTCGTTGATGAAGCCATTGACGGACAAACTCATGGCTTCGGCTTCGGTGAGGCCGCGTTGCATGAGGTAGAAGATTTGGTCGGCGCTGACCTGGCTGACACTGGCTTCGTGCTGGGTGGCGTGCTGGTTGCCGCGGACGCTGATGGCGGGGTAGGTGTCGGTGCGGCTGTTGGGGTTGATGAGCAGGGCGTCGCACTCGGTGTTGTTTTTGCAGCCTTTGAGGTGCTTTGGGATGTGGACGAGGCCGCGGTAGGTGGCGCGGCCTTCGCCGATGCTGATGGATTTGCTGATGACGTTGCTGGTGGTCTCGTCGGCGGCGTGGACCATCTTCGCGCCGGTGTCCTGATGCTGGCCGCTGTTCGCCAAAGCGATGCTGATGACCTCGCCACGGGCGCGTTTGCCTTTCATGATGACGCCGGGGTATTTCATGGTGAGGCGGCTGCCGATGTTGCAGTCGATCCAGCGCACTTCGGCGTCCTCATGAGCGATACCGCGCTTGGTGACGAGGTTGAAGACGTTGCTGCTCCAGTTTTGCACGGTGACGTATTGGATCTTCGCGCCTTTCATGGCGACGAGTTCGACGACGGCGCTGTGCAGCGTGGCGGTCTCAAACTTGGGGGCGGTGCAGCCTTCCATGTACATCACTTCCGCGCCTTCATCGGCGATGATGAGCGTGCGCTCGAACTGGCCGAACTGCTCGCTGTTGATGCGGAAGTAGGCTTGGAGCGGATGCTTCACCTTCACGCCGGGCGGGACGTAGATGAAGGAGCCTCCGCTGAAGACAGCGCTGTTGAGCGCGGAGAATTTGTTGTCGCCCGTGGGGATGACTTTGCCGAACCACTTCTTGAAGATCTCGGGGTATTTGTGCAGGCCTTCGGTGCTGTTGACGAAGATGACGCCCTGTTCCTCGACGGCGGCTTTGATGTTCGAATAGGCGGCCTCGCTGTCATACTGCGCCTCGACGCCGGCGAGGAATTTGCGTTCCTGCTCGGGGATGCCGAGGCGGTCGAAGGTCTTCTTCACGTCCTCGGGCACATCGTCCCAGGAGCGCTTCGGCTTCTGGCCGTCGCTGAGGTAGTAGCGGAACTCGTCGAAGTGGATGTTTTCGAGGTCCTTCGTGGCCCAATGCGTGGGCATGGGCTTGTCCTGGAAGACTTTGAGCGCCTTGTGACGGAACTCGCGAATCCAATCGGGATCGCCTTTCACATCGCTGATGTAATCGACGGTCTTCGACGTGATGCCGAAGCCGGAGTCGAACTTGTTGCGCTCGGGGAAGGTGAAATCGCCGACGCTATCGACGCGGATGTCGGAGATGTCGTTTTCGACGGCCGGTGGGACGTCGAGGGTGGAGTCGGGGGCGGAGACCATGGGGATTTATGATTTAGGATTTATGACTTATGATTTGAGCAGTCAGCGCTCGGTGGAGGCGGGTGGATCCTCGCGGACGACGAAGGATTCGGTTGTGCCAGCCTCGTAGGTGACGGGTTGGCGTCGGACGATGGGGCGGTCGGCACAGACCCAGCCTTAGTTGTTGAGACGCTCGCCGACTTCGCGCATGTGGGCGTTGAAGCGGTCGAGGTCGTAGCCGCATTCGGTCATGATTTGCCCGCGTGACCAGCGAACAAATTCGAGGGGATTGTCTTCGATCTTAGAAATCGTCTTCATGGTTAGCCGAGTTTCGAATGCTTGGTTTTGGCGGCGAGGAGGTCGAGGAAGCGGTTGTAGTCGGCCTCGGAGGTGAAGGCGGTCTTGGGGAGCCAGCCAAAGAGTCGCTTTTGATGGAACATCAGAGCACCTTCGGGAGTGCTCACTGTTTTCATGTAGATCGCCCAGGATGACTCAGTCTTTGAATGGTCGGACGTCATCTTTACTACGTCATCATCGAAGTAATACTCCGGCGTGCTATCAAATAGCGGACTGCTCTTGATGCCAACCAGGAACTGCCTGCGCTCTATGAGGCTTTTAAGCCAATAAAGGATCACTGCCAGAACAGATGAGGGGATGACTATGTATAACAACCGATGGAAAAGTGTGTCATGTGCTGGCGCTACACTCATCTGGACAGCATAAAAGAGGATCACCCCTGCCCCAAAGAAGAGGAGTAGGAGGAAGAGTTGTCGAATTCGGTTCGCACGATAATACCAGCGCAAACCGATGAGCATGGTTGCTTCATCGAGTGGTGCTTTGGCTGTAATTCCCTGATTCATTGCTTTGAATTAAGCCGCAGCAGCCAAAGGCTCCTCATGGACCCAGTCGTAGCCGCGTTCTTCGAGTTCGAGGGAGAGCTCTTTGCCGCCGGTTTTGACGATGCGACCGTCTTTGAGGACGTGGACGATGTCGGGCTGGATGTAATTTAAGAGGCGCTGGTAGTGGGTGATGACGAGGAAGCCGCGGTTCTCGCTGCGCATGGCGTTCACGCCGCGGGAGACGATTTTGAGGGCGTCGATGTCGAGGCCGGAGTCGGTTTCGTCGAGGATGGCGTATTTCGGCTCCAGCATCATGAGCTGGAGGATCTCGTTGCGCTTCTTTTCACCGCCGGAGAAGCCTTCATTCACGCTGCGGCTGGTGAAGCTGCGGTCCATCTCGAGCTGGTCCATGCGGGCGTAGAGCTGCTTGTAAAACTTCACGGCGTCGATGTCCTCGCCCTTCGGCAGGCGGGCCTTCAGCGCGGCGCGGAGGAAGTTGGCGTTGCTAACGCCGGGGATTTCGTGCGGGTATTGGAAGGCAAGGAAGAGTCCGGCCCGGCTGCGGGCATCGACAGCCAGATCGAGGATGTTTTCGCCATCGAGGAGGACCTCGCCGCTGGTGACCTCGTAGTCTTCGTGGCCGCAGAGGACCTTGCTCAGCGTGCTCTTGCCGCTGCCGTTCGGGCCCATGATGGCGTGGACTTCACCGGGGTTGATGGTGAGGTTCAGGCCTTTGAGGATTTCGCGGCCGGGGATCTGGGCGTGGAGGTCTTTTATTTGTAGTGACATGATGGGACGAAGAGGAAAATTTATGACTTATGATTTTTGATTTATGATTTGGCCGCACATGCATCGCAGGTGCCGTGGATGGCGAGGTCGGTGCGGGTGACGCGGGTGCCTGTGGGGAGGTTCCAGAACTTGGCGGGGTCGAAATCGGTGGCGGGGTGGGCGTCGATGACCTTGCCGCAGGTCTCGCAGTGGAAGTGGACGTGCTCGTGGAGGTTGGCGCAGTAGCGGGACTGGCCGCGCTCGAGGTGGACCTGCTTGATGAGCCCGTGGGTGGTGAGGTGATCGAGGCAGTTGTAAACCGTGGCCAGGGAGATGCCGGGCGAGCGGGATTTGACCCGGTCGAGGATCACGTAGGCGGTGTGGTGGTCCGTGGAGGCGGCGAGGAAGACGCTCACCACGCGACTGTGCGGCGTGAGGCGCACATCGGCCCCGAGGACGGCCATGCGGCATTCGAGGCCGGTGGGCTTCGAAGGGGCACGAGGGGAGGTGACGGAGGGTGGC
>JBKCXA010000064.1:0-2723 GCA_046316935.1 Prosthecobacter sp. | reverse complement strand
GGGCCGCGGTAGTTGCCGCCGCGGTTTTTGATGAGCATCTCGGGCGTGTGATGCTTCGCGTAGGTCGCGTCGCCTTTCTCCGCACGGTCAAAGGCGTTGTCGAGCGCGAGATCGGCCACGTCGAGGTAACGAGCGAGCTGATGATGCGAGAGCTGCTGGCCGTCCGCGACGGTTTCAAAGCCATGCGAGGCGCGATCTTCCGGCAGCAGCGTTTTCAGCGGGATGTCGATGCCGAGCAAATCATGCAGCGTGTGCTCATACTCGACCCGCGTGAGCCGGCGACTGCGCACACGACCATTCGCGGCGATGTCAGCGGCATCCACTTCGAGCAGCGGCTGCTTCAAATTGGCGAGAAAGAGGTCTTTTTCGGTCTTCTCCGGCTGCGGCTTCTTTTTCGGCGGCATCTCGCCATCGCGCACGCGTTCAAAGATGTGCTGCCAGGTTTTGACCGAGGCAGCGTCGAGCTTGTCGAAGCTCAAATCGGTCAAATCGAGCCCGCCCTTCTTCACATCGGCGTCATGGCACTCGACACAGTGCTGCTCCAAAAACGCCGCGACAGGCACGGCGGCATAGGAATGGCCGCAAAGGAACGCAAAGAGCGAAAGAGAGACGAATCGAAGCATGAGGGGGGATGTGCGACAACGTGCACAGACCGCGCATTTATCGCTCATTACACCATCTCCAGCGCGCTCAATGTCCTGGTGCTGCTACCGAAGCGGTCGATCTCGATGCCGAGGCGTTGGAGCATGGTGATGTAGAGATTGCAGAGGGGGGTGTTGTTCTTGGGGTCGAAGGCGAGGTGCTGGCCGTGTTTGAAGCCGCCGCCGGCGAGGAGGGTGGGCAGGTTGGTGGTGGCGTGGGTGGCGGCGTTGCCGAGGTTGCTGCCGTAGAGGAGCATGGTGCGGTCGAGGAGGGTTGCGCCTTGTTCTTTGACGCTCTTGAGGCCTGTGATCAGGGTTTTGAGTTCTTTGAGTTGAGCTTCCTCGATGGTGCGGAGCTGGGTGCGGGAGTCGCCTGCGCCGCCTTGGTGCGTCAGCGCATGATGCGGGAGGGTGACGCCGGGAAGATCGACCTTGGGATTGAATCCCTGGCTGATGAGGACGGTGATCAATCGTGTGCTGTCAGTCTCCAACGCGAGGCGGACGACTTCAAACATGGCACGCGTGCGTGGGATCAAGGCATCGGGCTCCAGATGATCGGCGGGGGCTTTGGTGGTCACTTTGGGCTTCGGTTGGGTTTCCCAGGCTTCGGATTGGGCGAGGCGCTTCTCGAAGTCACGCACGGCGGTGAAGTATTGATCGAGCCGTTCTTTGTCGCGTGGTCCGAGGTCGCGTTGCAGGGATCGTGTGCGGTCGGCGACGGCGTCCATGAGGCTGCGACCTTCTTTGAGGCGCTGAATCTGGGCTTCGACCTCGGCTTTGCAGCCTTGGAAGAAAAGACGCTCGAAGAGCTTCGAAGCGCGATTTTCGCCGGGGATCTGCACGCCGTCGGAGGTCCAGGAAAGGGAGGTGTTTGCAGGGCCGACGACGAGCGTGAGGCTCGGAAAGCGAGTGAGATGGCCGATCTGCTGCGCGGCGAGTTGATCGAGCGAGATCGTGTTGCGAAAGCCGCCGCGTGTGGGATGCGGTGCGGCAGTGAGGAAGCATTTATCGGCGGCGTGAGCACCATCCACCTCGGGATGCGAGACGCCGGAGAAGACGGTGAAGTCGCTGCGATGGTCCTTCAGCAGATCGAGGTAGGGCGAGAGCGTGTAGTCCTTCCCGGTTCCCTTCGGAAAGAACATGTCCGGCATCATTCCGAGGTCGGTGCAGATGGCGACCATGCGGCGTGGTGTCGCATCGCTGCCTTTGGCAAAGGCGGGTGTCATTGCCTCGAGCATCGGCAGGGAAAGACTGACGCCAGCGGCTCGCAGGAAGTGACGCCGTGAGAGCCGTGGTTGAGTGGAAACGTGGATGGGCTTCATGGCGGTCATTTGTTTCGGAATAGCGGGCTCTGCACGATCTCGTGAATCATCGAGCGCACGCCGTAGCCTTGTGGTTTGAGACGCGACATCATTTCATCGAGTCTGGCACTGTCAGCGAAGCCGACATCGGCACCGGTGGCGTAGATGACGAGCTGGCGGAGGAGGTTGCGGGCGATGGCTTCTTCATCCTTCAGCAGCAGGGCACGGAAGTCGTCGATGTTGGCAAACTTGGCTCCGTCCTTCGTTTCGGATGCGGACTCGACGGGCAGCGCGATTTTGTATTCGAGTGCCTGGCCGTCTTTGCTGCCAGTTGCTGGATCGCCTTTGTCGATGGCGCGGTATCGCTCCCGCCAGCCGCCCATCACGTCGAAGTTCTCGAAGGCGAAGCCCGGTGGATCGATCAGTTTGTGGCAGGCGGCGCAGCTTTCCATTTCGCGATGCTTGGTGAGTTGCTCGCGCACGGTCGTCACGCCGCTGAGGTCCGGCTCGATGGCGGGAACACTCGGCGGTGGAGGTGGCGGAGGTGTGCCGAGGATGTGCGTGAGCAGCCAGGTGCCGCGAGTCACGGGCGAGGTCGTGGTGCCATTGGCCGTGACCTTGAGCACGCTGGCCTGAGTGATGAAACCGCCGCGATGCCCGGCATGCGGCAGCTTCACGGGTGCAAGCTCATAGCCCGAAGCACCCGGCACGCCGTAGAGTTTCGCCAGCGGCAGATTCAGCATGGAAAAGTCGGACGCCACGACATGCCGCGCACCTAGAT
>JBKCXA010000063.1:0-2891 GCA_046316935.1 Prosthecobacter sp. | reverse complement strand
GGCCTCGCTCACGGCTGGATTCCAGTGCTGCTCTTGCAGGAAGGCATCGAGAAAAAACACGCCGAATCCCCAGGCGGGCAGTGCCAGCACCCAAGCCAGCCACGAGGTGCCTCGCAACCAGCGGCGATGTTGTGGCCGGGCGACGACTCCGGGGGCGAGCACGCCGAGCACCACCGCCACGATGACCAGCACCACGGCGGCGATCACCACGGTGTTCGTGATTTGCAGGCCATCCACGACATACGAGACGAGCGGAAAAGCGCTGAAGGTCCAAACCCCGGCGAAGGCGGCTGCCACGAGGCTTACGCAGGGTGCTGAGAAGGGCTTCTTACCCGGCGTGAATCCCTCCAAACGCGTGCGAAACTCCGCTGCGGTGGCGTAGCGCAGCTCAGGCCTCGTCTCCAGCGCACGCAGCACGACCTCGTCGAGGCGCACATCGATCTGCACACGCCGCGAAGGCGGCGTGAGGCTCTTGCCGGGCAGCTCACCGGTGAGCAACTCGTAAAGCACGACGCCGAGCGAGTAGATGTCCGCGCGGTGATCGGACTTTCCATCCTGCTGCTCCGGCGCGGCATAGGCCGGCGTGCCTGCCGCGGTCGTCCGGCTGTCGTTGAGCGAGATCTCCGCCGCCTCATCGTGATCGATGATCTTCGCGATGCCGAAGTCGGCGATCTTCACGCGGCCGGATTTGTCCATGAGGAGGTTCTCGGGCTTGATGTCGCGATGCACGATGCCGTGCTCGTGGGCGTACTGCAGCGCCTCGCAAACAGGTGGCACGATGGCCAGCGCCTGATCCGGCGTGAAACGTCCCGCCTTCATGGCCTGGCGAAGATTCACGCCATCGATGAACTCCATCAGCAGGAAGTAAAAGCCGCCCGCCTGGCCGAAATCGTGGATCGTCACGATGTGCGGATGGCTCAGCGTCGCGAGCGTCTGTGCCTCGCGGGCGAAGCGGATGGCGAACTGGGCATCGCCCGCCCGCTCCGGTGCGAGCAGTTTCAGCGCCACGAGGCGGTTCAGCGACTTTTGACGTGCTTTGTAAACCACACCCATGCCGCCACGGCCGAGGCACTCGAGAATCTCCAACTGCGGAAAGTGCGGCGATAGCTCCTCCGGTGTCAGCGGTGCCTGCGCCGCCATGGGCAAAGCATCCGGCGGCATCGTTTCGGTGGCCAGATTCAGCGCCGCGAGGCATCGCGGGCACAAACCCTGCGGTGCATCCGCGGGAAGCATCGAGCCGCACTTGGGGCATGGAGTGGCATCATTCATCAATGAAGAGAGTTCAGGGGATCGCGGTGCTTGTTACAACCAAAACACCTCAGGCTCCCAACACGGCCACGACGTGTCGTATCTCCGCCTCCACATCCTCGCCCTCGGCGAGCGTCGCGGCGATGCTCTCGCGAAACACCTCGCGGAAGCGTTTGCGCAGGCGGTGCACCGCCACGCGGGCCGTGCCCTCGTTCATCCCCGTCTGCTCCGCCAGCTCCGAGTAGGGGATATGATCTCGGTCGAGCGTGAGACAGTGCTTCATCGCCTGAAATGCCTCTCGTTTACCAGCGACGGTAAACTCCTCCTCGATCATCGTGAGCGTTTGATCGAGCAGTGTCATCGCCCAGCGACGCTCAAACGTGGCATCCGGCGCCATCTCCGGCTCGGTGTCGAAACGCCGTTCCGCGTCCTGCGCATCCAGCGGCAGATGCGTGAGATGCGCGCCGCGCTTCAACGACGCGGCCTTGTGCCACTCGTTGATCAGGAAGCGCTTCAGCATCGTGAGCAGGAAACTGCGAAAGCGTCCCCGCTCCGGCGTGGCGGTGTGGAGCCAGTCCTTCTCGAGCATCGCGGCAAAAAATGCCTGCGTGAGGTCCTTCGCATCCTCCGCCGCATGCCCGGCACGCCGGGTGTAGGCATACAACGGATACCAATAAGCCCGGCAAAGCGTCTCCAACGCCCCGCAAGCATCCTCATGCCGAGCCGCCAGCACGACCGACCACCGCGTGGTGGCAAAGTGAGGCGATGAAGCAGGCGGGAGGGGCATGCAGAAGATCTTCAGGAAGTGATGGCGGATGTTACGGCATGTTCTCGAAAATTCCGCGGTTGCCGCCTGGAGTCCGCAGCACTCCCATCAAGCGGGAACGGCTCACCCCAGCCACGCCCGCAGTTCTGCGGCCACGCGTTCGCCGCGGGTGAAGGCTTCCTCGAAGAGGGCCATGCCGCTCATGTCGGAGTGGGCGTGGAAGATGGGTGGAGCGGCGCTTTGCAGGCTTTCGCGGGTCTTTCCCCAGATGAAGCCGGGCGTGGGACGGATCATGCCGTGGCCCCAGAGCCACACATCGGCCTGTGTGACATGATCACGCAGATCGGGATGCGGCGCGGCGAGGGCATCAAGGGCTCGCGAGCACCATTGCGCGTGCGTTTGCGTGAGCATCCACTCGCGCAGCTTTGCCGGTGGATGGCCGCAAAGAGCCTCGTAATGCGTGATGACCGTGGCCTGTGGCACGGCGGCGAGGCTTTGATGCGTGGCATTCACGTAACCGAGGGTCTCGGAGCCGAAAACGACATTGTCCCAAGCCGGCAACACGCCGGGGCTTGGTGGTAATTCGTCGAGCGTGAGGTTGGTGACGACCCACGGCGAATACACGAGGTCCGGCGAGGTCTTCGCGGGATCGAGCAGGCGTCGTGCGATGAATCGCGGCACGCAGAGCAGCACGGCGTGGGCTTCGATTTCGAAGGCCTCGCCATGATCGTCGGTGGCTTTCACGCGGGGTGTGCCGTTCGTGATCTCGATGCCGAAGGCCATTGCGTTTACGCGGAGCTCATCGAGCCCTTCGGCGAGCAGTTCGACGAGCCTGCCATTGCCTTGCGGCCAGGTGAGCACGGTGTCGCGCTCGGCA
>JBKCXA010000062.1:0-5659 GCA_046316935.1 Prosthecobacter sp. | reverse complement strand
TCCCGACCTGCCCCCGCCCGTGGATGACGCGGCCACGCTGGCCCGCTGGCGGCTCGCGGCCCCGCAGCGTGGCATGCGCCTGATGAGTGATTTCACCACGATGCCGGACGATCAGGCCGCGCTGCACAAGGTGCTCACGCTCGCTCAGGTGCCGCTGCTCGGCTCCGGACGCTCGTTGGAGGGCGCACTGGAAAAGCACTGGCATGATGTGACCGCGGATTCACTCGGCCTTCTCACCAATGGCCGCACGGGCGGGATGAAGCGGGACCTCTCGCTGTTTTGCGAAAGGGATGATGACGAGCGCCGGCAATACAGCGCCGCTCTCGCCGGCTCGCTGGCCTCGGTGGTGGATTTTTATCGTGCTTCACGACGCGTGCAGAATGCCGCCGCCACGCCCACGATGGAGGCCGCGCCCTTTGCTTTTTCACCCGCAGAGGATTCCAAACAAGCGCTCGCCGCCGCCGCGAGTGCCTTCATGGGATCGGTCGTCGCTGGCGGGCAGCAGCGTCCCTCGAAGTGCGCCTTTGCACCGCTCGTGATCCGCCTCGCGCATGCCTTCAGCCTGCAATCGGCAGGCGTCACACCCACGGGCGCGGGGGCTCCGGATCAAAAGCTGGCTCTCGTGATCGAACCGCTCGTCACGCTGTGGAATCCTTACAACATCGAGATCACGCTCGATGCCTGGCAGATCGCGTCCTGGCTGCCCTCGATGCATGTCGTCATCGAAAAACGGGACCCGTGGCAGGCGTCGAAGGCTTATGTGAAGAACGAAGAGGTCTGGCACAACGACACGCTCTACCGCGCCGTGATGCCCAGCCGCGGCATCACGCCCGGTGGCAGCGAGGAGCCGCCCGTGTGGGCTCCACAGGAGCGCTCATGGTCGCTCGCCACCGATGTGACGATGGAGATGCTGCTCGGCAATCACGCCTCACAGGATGCCGAGGGGCGTCTGCTCCAGCCGCGCCTCGTGCTCACGAATGGCGATGATGCGCCCATCCGCCTGAAACCCGGCCAGATCGTCACGGGCACGCTCACCAGCGAAACGGTCACTGCCCTCTCCACCGGCCCGGTGAATGCGCGGATGTCTCCTGGATGGAAAAACACCGGCGGCCTATCTTTTGACCGCCTGGCCAATCCGAGCCTGCCACGGCTTCCCGCGCCTGGATTGCAATCACGCGTTTACAACGGCTCGGAGATCCGTGTCACGCTCGAGCCCGCCCGAGATGCCAGTTACAGCGCCGATCCTTTTCAATTCGTGCAAAACTATGCCGCGGATGGTTTGCAGGGTCAGGACGCCTCGATCCTGCCGATGCCGAGCCGCGAGTCGATCGGCTACCGCCGCAGTGGCGATGTCTTTGACTGGGCTCCCGTGCGTGATGGCAGAGGCCCCGAGTTCTCCCACCGTCTGCGGGCCTACACGGGAAAGGATGACGCGGGCAAACCGCTGCCAGGCACCAGTGAAACGCTCATCGTGGGCACAGATGTCACCGCCGATGCAAAGCGCTACCTCGGCGTCGTCGAATGGCGACTGAAGACCGACCACGGCGATGAAAAATTCCCCGCGCTGGTGATGGGCCGCTTTGATCCACGCGCCATCATGACCACGCCGGCGGGCAGCGGCTATCCGGCCACGCTGCCACATTGGCAGATCACCGCCCGGCGCATTCAGAGCGCCGAAGAAATCCTCTCCGGCTCGCCCGTGCCGCTCGAAAACATCGCCAGCTTCCCAGCCATGTTTGAGGTGCCCACCGCGCCGTTGCTCAGCATCGGCCAGCTCCAGCATTTTCCGATTCAGGCCCTCGCGCGGCATCGTCCTTCCGCCACGGCACATGCCATCGGCAACTCCTGGCCGAATCCCTGGGTTCCCGGGACGGCGGAAACGGCCACCGGAGGCAGCAACGACAGCGTTTTAACGGGCGAAGACCTCTCACGCCGATGGAACGAGGTCTTCTTCGACGAGTACTTTTTCTCCTCCATCACGCCAAAGCCCGATGAAGACACAGTGAATGGCCGCCTCGGTGATTTTCTCCGCGACAGCACGCCGCAGCCTCTGCCGAATCCGCGCTTCCGGCCCTATCTCGCCTCAGGCCAGCGCCGCGCCGATCTGCTCACCGATCTCACGCAGCCGCTCGATGCGGAGACCAACACCACGCCCGCCTTTCAACGCGTGGCCGCCAGCCTGCTCGTCGAAGGTGCCTTCAACATCAACTCCACCTCCGTCGAGGCTTGGAGCGCCGTGCTCGGCAGCCTCGCGGAGGCCAAGCTGCCGGTGCTCGATGCCGAAAGCGGCTCCATCAACCTCACCGCCGCACCGGGAGCGAAATTCCCCCGACTCACCCTTTCCAACAACGCCTCGAACGACACCACCAGCCCCACACGCCGCCTGACCACGCCGCAGGTGCAGGCACTCGCCCGCGAGATCGTGGTCGAGGTCAAGAAGCGCGGCCCCTTCACCAGCCTCTCTGACTTCGTGAACCGACGTCTCGCCGATGACGAAACCGGGCTCAAAGGCGCTCTCCAGGCCGCCATCGACCGCACGGACATCAATGCCGCCTTTTCAAGCCAGCTCACCCGCGAGCAGCTCGACACTGCCGCCGCGCTGGGCCAGGCCGAAGGCTTGGACTGGAGCTTCCCCGTGCCCGACCATTGCACCGGGGCGCTTTCCTCCGCGCAATCCGGCTACATCACGCAGGCGGACGTGCTACAGGCACTCGCCCCGCACCTCGCCTCCCGCAGCGACACCTTCAAAATCCGCAGTTATGGCGATGTCATCGACGCCGCCTCCGGCCGTTTGGAGGCCCGCGCCTGGGTGGAGGTCATCGTGCAGCGTCTCCCGGACTATGTGAACTACCCCAACCGCGACGAGCAGGGCAAAGTCGAGGATCCCCCCGTCCTCGATCCTGCCTGGGAACCCACCAACACCCTCCACAACACCTCCAACCGCGTTTATGGCCGCCGCTGGCGCATCGTCCGCATCCGCTGGTTGTCCCCTTCCGAGGTGTGACGAGGTGACTCCGACCGGCCCGATGCGGACCGCCGAAGCATCCCGCATTGCATTCCAGTCTGCCTTGGCCTAGATACGCCGCCCTTTTCCCACCACCGGACGGCATGCCCATCGAAAACACCCGCAACTTCTCCATCATCGCGCACATCGACCACGGGAAGACCACGCTCTCCGACCGCCTTCTCGAGTTCACGAAGACCATTACCGTGCGGCAGCAGCAGGACCAGCTCCTTGATGCGATGGATTTGGAACGCGAACGCGGCATCACCATCAAGGCGCATCCGGTGTGCATGAACTACAAGGCCCGCAACGGCCAGATGTACAAGCTGAACCTGCTCGACACCCCCGGGCACGTCGATTTCAGCTATGAGGTCAGCCGCTCCCTGGCCGCTTGTGAGGGTGCCCTGCTCCTGATCGATGCCTCCCAGGGCGTCGAGGCCCAGACGGTGGCCAATTTGAACCTCGCGATGCAGCAAAACCTGCACGTCATCCCTGTCATCAACAAGGTCGATCTCCCCAGCGCCGACATCGAAAAGTGCAAGCGCCAGCTCGAGGACATCCTGCAGCTCCCCGCCGATGAGGCCGTGCCTGCCAGCGCCAAGATGGGCATCGGCATTGAGGACATTCTGGAGGCCATCGTCGCCTACATCCCGCCGCCAAAAGATCCCGGTGATGGCTACCTCCGTGCCTCCGTCTTCGATTCCGTCTTCGACGCCTATCGCGGCGTCGTCAGCTATGTGCGTGTTGTCAGCGGCACGATTGTTCGCGGACAAAAAGTCCGCATGATGTCCACCGGTCTCGATTACGAGATCAAGGACGTCGGCATCTTCCGCCCGAAGATGACGACCTGCGAAAAGCTCGAGGCTGGCGACGTGGGCTACCTCATCGCCAACGTGAAGACCACCGCCGACGTGAAAATCGGCGACACCCTCACCGAGACCCGCAAACCCGCTCCCGAGCCGCTCCCTGGCTTTAAAGAAATCCACCCGCTCGTCTTCAGCGGCATCTACCCGGTCAGCACGGACGACTTCGAGGCCCTCAAACTCGCCGTCGGCAAGCTCCAGATCAACGACGCTGCCTTTACCTTCATGAGTGAAAGCTCCGCCGCCCTCGGCTTCGGCTTCCGCTGCGGGTTCCTCGGCCTCCTGCACATGGAAATCGTCCAGGAACGCCTTCGCCGCGAGTTCAACATGGACGTCATCTCGACGTATCCGTCCGTGATTTACGAAGTGCGCAAAACCAACGGCGAGGAGATGATGGTGGATAATCCCACCTTCCTCCCCAGCGCACAGGAGATCGACGAGATCCGCGAGCCGATGGTCAAGGTGAACATCATGATCCCCAACGAGTACATCGGTGACATGATGCAGCTCGTCATGGACAAGCGCGGTCAAGTGAACAACACCGAGACGCTCGACGACCGCCGCGTGCTCCTGCACACCGTGATGCCGCTCAATGAGATCCTCGTGGACTTCAACGACAAGCTCAAATCCATCACCCGCGGCTATGGCAGCATGGACTACGAGCACGCCGGCTACCAGGCTGCCGAGCTTGTCAAAATGGACATCCTCATCGCCGGCGACCCCGTCGATGCCTTCTCCTGCATCGTGCATCGTTCGAAGGCCGAGTCCCGCGGCCGTCAGCTCTGCGGCAAGCTCAAGGAAGTCATCCCGCAGCAGCTTTTCGTCGTCGCCATCCAGGCCGCCATCGGCGGCAAGATCATCGCCCGCGAAAGCATCAGTGCCCTTCGCAAAGACGTGACCGCCAAGTGCTACGGCGGCGACATCAGCCGCAAACGCAAGCTTCTGGACAAGCAGAAGGAAGGTAAGAAGAAAATGAAAGCCATCGGGAAAGTGAACATCCCGCAGGAAGCCTTCATTGAGGTGCTCAAAAACAACTGACCGGCTGGCACTCTTCCTGCCTCTAAAACTCTCCAAATTGCTCCAGAATGCCTGCAGGTCTTCCTGACCTGCCAGTTCGGCTTTTCCTCAACACTGGAACCTTCAAAAGACATGAAAGTTCGATGTCTTTTTGGCCCCCAGAATGCTCTTGCACCTGATATGGCTCTGGCCTAAATGCCGCCCCCTTTCCCGTCCGACCTCGGGTCTGGCTGGAGGGGGTGTCTCGACTTCTTTTTCTCAACCTCACCAATGAACAACCCTGGTCTTCCCCCCGCTCAAGGTCTCTACGATCCGCGAAATGAGCATGACGCCTGTGGCGTCGGCTTTGTCTGCCATATGAAGGGGAAAAAATCGCACAAGATCGTGGCGGATGCGCTGCAGATCCTGGAGAACCTCGACCATCGCGGTGCTTGCGTGGAGGAGAACACCGGCGACGGGGCGGGGATTTTGATCCAGACGCCGCACAAGTTCCTGGCGAAGAAGGCCAGGGAGGCGGGTTTTGAGTTGCCGGCTCAGGGCCAGTATGGCGTGGCGAACATCTTCACCACTCGCGGCGGCGATTCGTGGCCGAAGGCGAAGGCGGAATTCGAAAAAGTGGCCGCGGCGGAAGGCATGCCGGTCCTCGGCTGGCGTGAGCTGCCGGTGGACAACTCCACGCTGGGCAAATCGGCGAAGGCGAGCGAGCCGCTGGTGCGCCAGGTGTTTGTGAAGCGTCATGCGTCGGCGCTGGATGATCTTTCCTTTGAGCGGAAGC
>JBKCXA010000061.1:0-5735 GCA_046316935.1 Prosthecobacter sp. | reverse complement strand
GCCTTGGGGCTGTGACGGATGTCCATCGGCATGCCCGCCAGCAGGCTGGCTACAGCGAGCGGCAGCAGGCTGCCGCAGGCCGGGGGGGCTTCGCCTTCGTCCTCCGCGCTATCGTAGCCTTTCTGCTCACGGCGGCCTGTCCTGCGCAAATCCCCTCTTTCCCTGGAGCGGAAGGTTTCGGCTCCACGGCGGCTGGGGGGCGGGGTGGGGATGTTTATGTGGTGACAAATTTGAATGCGTCGGGCGCGGGGTCGTTTGCGGATGCGGTTTACACGGCACCGACGGCGGGCAGGACGATTGTTTTTGCGGTGAGCGGTCACATCCGGCTGCCGAGCGGCTCGGGAGGGGGATTGAGCATCGCGAAGAGCAAGATCACCGTGGCGGGGCAAACTGCGCCGGGGGATGGGATTTGCTTTTGGAACAACACGATGAACCTCACGGGCGATGATCTCGTCATTCGTCACATCCGCTGGCGCTATGGCAAACAGGCCGCGGGGGGCGACTCGGTGGACATCAGTGGCTCGCAGCGCATCATCCTGGATCACTGCGATGTGATGTTCTCGACGGATGAGAACCTTTCCTCCTTCGGCACACCGCCGGAATACTTCACGTTTCAGTGGTCGGTGAATGCCTGGGGGCTGCAATCGCACTCCTGCGGCGGCTTGTGGGACATCGATCATGCCACGGCGCATCACACGCTGTGGGCGAACAATCACACGCGAAATCCCAAGTGCATCGGGCCGTCGGTGTTCGACTGGGTGAACAACACGGTCTTTGGCTGGGACATCGGTTTCAACATCGCGCCGAACCAGACGGGCGGCACGGGCTTCACGAATCGCGTCAACATTCGTGGCAGCACCTTCAGCCATGGTGGCAGCACGGGCAGCGTCATCTATGGCGGCGGGACGAATGATGACGGCAGCAACAAGTTCAAGGTCCACATCGCGGACAGTGCGCTGGATGGAAATGGCAACGGCGTGCTCGATGTCTCGAAAACGGACTACGCGATGGTGAGCAGCGGCGTGCTCTATGACCAGGCCGCAACCGCGTGGCCGCAAACGGTGAACGGTGTGACGGGCGGCAGCGTGATCGGTGCGCCGGTGGCAGTGGATGAGCGGCTCACGGGCTACAAAAAGATGCTGTCAAAGGTGGGCGCGGTGCGCATGGAATACAGCACCTCCAGGCCTCTGCGTGATGAGGTGACGCAGCTCGCGGTGTCGCGCACGGCGGCGCTGCAGCGCGGGATCATCAGCGATCCGCTGGAGCTGGGGCTAAGCACCGGCACGGCCTTTGCCTCTTTGAGTTCCGCCGCCGCGCTGACGGACACGGACAAGGATGGCATGCCGGACGTTTGGGAAAACGCTCTCGGCATGAATGCGGCCGTGCAGAGCCACAACACGGTCTTTGCCAGCAGCGGCGGCTTCATCACCGGCAGCACGTTTTTCCCGGTGAACACGCCTGCGGGCTACACGCACCTGGAGGAGTATCTGCACTTCAAAGCGCAACCACATGCCTTTGTGCCCAAGAACACGCTGGCGAGTCCGAGCTTCATCGCTGGGGACCTGAGCCGCTACACGAGCGGCTTCACCAGCAGTCCGGTCTTCACGTTGGCGAACATCAGTGGCGGCACAGCAACGCAAAGCGGCACGGGTGGCAATGTGGTGCGCTTCATACCCACGCTGGACATCGCGGGGCGTGCGAGGTTTGACTTCACCGTCATGGACGCGGCCGGCAGCACGTGGACGCAGACGTTTTGCCTGCTCGTGACGGGCGTGACCTTGCCGCGTGATCTCGTGTGGCTGGGCAATGGCACGACGAACCCGTGGGACAGCACCACGCCGGGCCTGTGGTCACGCAGCGGCGTGGCGGTGACGTATGCGGATGGCGACCAGGTGAGCTTTGATGACAGCGGCTCGTCCACGCCGGTGATCGCGCTTAGCGGCACGCTGCAACCCTCCTCCGTGCTCGTGGATGCCTCTGTCAAAGATTACACCTTCACCAGCGGCACTCTGAGTGGTGCTGCGACACTGACCAAGCGCGGCAGCCGCACGCTGACGCTGCGCTCCAATCACACGCACACCGGCGGCACCAGCATCGAGGATGGTGCGCTCGTGCTCGGGCTGGTCGGCACCACAGCGAATAGTTCGGGCAATGTCGGCACCGGCACGCTCTCGCTGTTGGGCGATGCCACGCTGACGAATGCGTGGTTTGGCACGCAACTCCCGCTCAGTGCGCCCATCTCGGTGCCCGAAGGCAGCGAGCCGGTCATCTACACGGGTCGTAATATCCGCCTGAGCGGTGCGCTCACCGGCAGCGGCACACTCACACTCGTGAACCAGACGGTGACAGGAAACACCTTCGAACTGAACGGCCCGCTGGCGGCCTTCACGGGCACGCTGCGCATCATCAGCGGCGGCGGGGCGAATACCATCATCCGCACGATTTTCAATGGGGGCTCCTTCAACGGTCCCGCAGCCGCAACGCTCGAACTCGGCGGCGGCCACAGCATCAACCCGATCACGAACTCCAATGGCAACACCTTCAGCATCGGTTCGCTCACGAGCAGTGCGAGCGACGCGATTTTGAACGGCGGCACGTCGGGCTCGCCGAACTACACGATTGGTGCGCTAAATGCCTCCACGACCTTTGCGGGGAAGTTCCAGGGCAATGCCACTCTCACCAAAGTGGGCACGGGCGCCCTCACGCTCACCGGTGCCAGCACACACACGGGTGCGACTGCGGTCAATGCAGGCACTCTCATCGTGGACGGCAGTCTGAGTGCATCGCCCGTCACGGTGGCCAATGGAGCCGCGCTGGCTGGTGGTGGCACGCTGGGTGGATCGGTGAGCATCGCCAGCGGCGGCATCGTTCAGCCCACCGGCACTCTCACCACCGGAGCGCTGACGATGACCGCTCCGACGCTCTTGTTTGACCTCAGCAACTCGCCCGCAGGAGCGAATGACCGCATTCAAGCAGGTGCAGCCAATGTGAATCTCAGTGGCGCACATGCTTTCACCTTCACACTCACGAATGGCGATCTCAGTCCGGGCACTTACCCGCTGATCAGCACCACGGGCACGCTGAATGCGGCCACGGCCACCTTCACTCACAACCTCGTCAACACACCACGCCAGACCTTTGCCATCGTCCCCACGGCGAACGCGGTGAACCTCGTCGTCACTGGCGCCTCGGTGACGCTGGCGTGGAGCGGTGCCTCCACGACGTGGGATGTGGCCACGACGGCCTCCTGGCTCAATGGCAGCACCGCGGACATCTACTTTGATGCCGATGCGGTGAGCTTCACCGATGCCGCGACGAGCGGCAGCATCACCCTCGCGGCCAATGTGGCACCGCGCAGCCTGCTGGTGAACAACAGCGCGGCGCGAGCATTCACCTTCAACGGCTCGGCGATTACTGGTGGCACGGTTTTCACCAAATCCGGCGCGGGAACCGTCACGCTGAACGCTGCGAACACGTTCACCGGCGGCACGATCCTGGAAGGTGGCACGCTCGTGCTCGGCAACGCCACGGCCAATGCCAGCGCCCTCGGCAGCGGCGTGGTGACGATGAATGGCGGTGTGTTGAGAATGTTCAGCGCGGGCACCGGCACGCACGCGGGCACATTGCCGAATGATCTCGACGTGACCGGCAGCCCGCGGCTGGAAGTGGCCCCGCGCTGTGGATTCAGCGGCGATGTGAGCGGCGCGGGCACGCTCGACTATCGCACGAACTACGTGCGGGCCGACATCACCGGAAACTGGAGCGCCTTCACCGGCCAGCTCAATGTCACCACCACCGGCTCGGGCGACTTTCGCATCGCCACGAACTACGCCTGGGCTGGCCTGCCCAATGCGGGCGTGAATCTCGCCACCGGCACCTACTTCTACATGAGCGGCATCACAAACACCGGCACGGGCACCACGATTGAAATCGGTGCGCTCGGCGGAGCCAGCGGGTCGTTTCTGCGCGGCGGCCCGACTCCCAGCCGCACGCTGAACTCTCGCGTCGGCAGCAAAGGCACGAACGCGACCTTCAGCGGCAGCATCAGCGAGCAAGGCACCGGCACGATCACACGCATCGTGAAGACTGGCGCTGGCATTTGGACGCTGAGCGGTGCCTGCTCACATCGCGGCGATACTGTTGTCGAGGCCGGCACGCTCGCTCTCGCCAGCACCGCCGCACTCTCGCAGACTGCCGATCTCATCGTGGAAGCCGGCGCCACGCTCGATCTCCAAGGTGCCAATGTCACCGCGAGTGGCATCACCTTCGCCGAAGGCTCCACGCTGAACTACAGCGGCGGCACGCTCGCCGGTGAAGCCACGCTCGCCGGTGCATTGACCGTCAACCTCACCGGCATCGTTGGCGGCCAAACGCTGACGCTCATCCAAAACACCGCCGCCACACCCATCGCCGGATTTTTCACCGCCAAGCCCGAAGGCAGCCACCTCACCAGCAACGGCCAGACCTTCCGCCTCAGCTACCTCGGCGGCGATGGCAACGACGTCACGCTCACCGCCCTCACACCTCTCGAACTATGGCGGCTTAGCAATTTCGGCACCTCAACTAGCACCGGCACCGCGGCCGACACTTTTGATGCCAACAACGATGGCGAACTCAACCTCCTCGAGTTCGCCACCGGCCAAAACCCGCTCTCCAACACCTCCGCCACTCCCACCGCAACCATGAGCGGAGCGACGCTCGAGTTCATCTACACCAAAAACAAAGCCGCCACCGACGTGGCCTTCGAGGTCGAATGGAGCGATGATCTCAACACCTGGAGCAATGCGGGAGTCACCAGCAGCGTCTTGACCGACAACGGCACCACCCAGCAAATCAAGGCTACGGTGCCTGCGGGTGGAGCGAAGCGTTTTGTGCGGCTGAAGGTCACAAGGCCATAAACCATTTTGACCACGAGACCGTTCTTCTGCTTTTCACGGCAGTGAATACCACGTTCCCTTGCCTGTGCCATGCTTGGTGAGGTGGCCTTGATTTTGGAGCTTGCGGAAGTGTTCCTTGAGGGTGTTGCGGCTCGCTCCAGAGGTGGTGACCATGTCGCCCATCGTCACACGACCATGCTGTCTCGCATAGTCGATGATCTGGACGGCAAGCTCCGGCATGGCCGCGAGCACGATCTTCTCGCGCTCCACTTTCGCAGCCAGTCTGCTCTTCTGCTGATGCAGCGAGCGCAAAAAGAACAAGCACCACGGCAGCCAGTTGGGCTTGTCGGTGCGGATGGTGCCCTGAGTCTGGCGGAGAGCGAGGTCGTAGCCTTCCTTGCTGTTTTCGATCACGCTTTCCAGGGAGCTGTAAGGCACATAGGCATATCCGGCCTGGAGCAGGAGAAGCGTGGTTAAAACCCGGCTCAAGCGGCCATTGCCATCCTGGAACGGATGTATTTCCAGAAACACCACCACGAACACGGCTACGACAAGCAAGGGATGCAAGCGACGCAGTTCACGCGCTTCATTCAGCCATTGCACCAGTTCCGCCATGAGCCGCGGCGTGTCGAAGGGCGATGCCGTCTCGAACACGATGGCAATCTGTTTGCCGTTCTCATCGAAGGCCGCGACGCTGTTGGAGAGCGATTTGTAGTCTCCGCGATGTCGCTCATCCTTCTCGCTATGGCGCAGCAGATCGCGGTGGAGCTGTTTGATGTGATTCTCAGTGATCGGGATGTCCTGCCAGGCGTTGAAGACCAGCTCCATCACCTCGGCATAGCCAGCCACCTCCTGCTC
>JBKCXA010000060.1:0-14306 GCA_046316935.1 Prosthecobacter sp. | reverse complement strand
TCATCGAGAATGAGCACGGAGTAGGCTCGCAGCATGGGATCACTTTGGATCTCGGCGAGCAGGATGCCGTCCGTCATGAACTTCACGCGCGTCTCGCGGCTCGTGTCATCGCTGAAGCGCATCTTGCAGCCCACCTCGCGGCCCCACGGCACGCCAAGCTCCTCAGCAACGCGCTTCGAGACACTCATCGCCGCCACGCGACGCGGCTGCGTGCAGCCGATGGTGCCTTGGAAGTCACCGAGTGCTTCGAGGCACATCTTCGGAAGCTGCGTGGTTTTACCGGAGCCCGTTTCACCGGCCAAAATGACCACTTGGTGCGTTCGGATGGTAGTGATGATCTCCTCACGCCTTGCGGTGATGGGAAGATCGTCAGGGTAACGGATGCGGAACATGATGCCCGGGCGATAACCTCGACAAATCAGGCCTTGGCCTGCCACTTGGGATAGCGGCTCTTGAGCTGCTGGCGGATTTTTTGTGCCTGGGCGGAGTCGCCAAGTTTGTCGAAGGTGAGGGCGGCTTTGTGGAGGGCCTCGGGCGTGACTTGATCGTCCTCGAAAACCTGGCTTGGCACGGCATATTTGCCCGCGGCTGCCTGCCACTTGGCACGCGCGGCGTCGATCTGCGTCTGCTTGGCGAGGTCGTCGCCGTGGGCGTTGTAGATGTCTCCTTCGAGAATGAGAAGCTCGGCTTGGAGCTTGCCATCTTTGACGAAAGCGAGCGCCTCCTGAGCAGTGGTATCGGCGGCATCAAAAGCACCCTTTCCGAGCTGGGCGCGGCCTTTGGTGATGAGGGCGCGGGCCTTGGAGGAGGGATCCGGGTTTGATTTGAGGTAGTTGTCGGCGGCAGCGACGCTTTGGTCGTAATTGCCCGCGGGAAGCTGCGACATGGCGAGGTAGATCCACACAACAGGCTCGGTGTTCTCAGGTGTTTCGGGTGTGGCGGCGAGCTCAAGGTATCGGGCAGCCTTTTTGAAGTCCTCGGCGGTGTAGAGCTTGAGGCCGAGCCATTTCAGGATGTTTGGCGGCACGGTGCCATCCGGCCGGGCGGCCAGGTAGCCGTCGATGGTCTTGGCGAGCTCGCCAGCGTTCTGGCGGGCGTATTCGCAGAGCATGAGCATCTGGCTTGCCTTCTCAAAGTAGGTCTTGCTGTCGATCTCGAGCGAACGGCGCAACGCGGGGATGGCCTTGTCGTAGCTCTTTTGATCAAAGTAGCCACGACCGATGCCATACTGGGCCTGCGCGGCTGCGGGGGTGTTGGGGAATTTCTTCAAGAGCGTCTCGAAGGCGGTGATGCTGGCCTTCGGGTCCTTCAATTCCATGCCAATGAGGCCGAGCTGAAGCCAGGCGATCTCGCAAGCATCGGATTGGGGGAAATCCTTGGTCACTTGCTCGAAGTCGGCCTTGGCCTTGGGGAGGTCACGAGCATCTTTGTTGGCCATGCCGCGACGGGCGAGGGCTTTGGCGAAGAACTCGTGGCCGGGGAAATCGGTGAGGAACCGGGTGAAGGTGACGACGGCATCCTGATGGCGGCTGGATTCGGCCTGCGCCCAACCCATGTTGAAGACGGTGCCGGGGCGGAGTTTCTCGGGGAGCTTGTCCACCTTCAAATCGGTGTAGCTCAGCGCGGCCTGGTTGAAGTCGGACTTGTTGAAGAAGTAGTCGGCGCGGATGAGGCGGGCGAGGGTGAGGAACTCGTGATCGCCCTTGGTGGGCGTGTAGCGGGCGATGAAGCCATTCGCGAACTCGCCGAGGTCCTTGTCATTCAGGAGGTAGAAGCAGTAGAGCTTCCAATAGCCGGCCTCGAAGGCTTCATCGGTGTCCTTGTGATACTGCTCAATGATGAGATATACCTCGACGGCGCGGGCATAGCTTTTCCGCTGACGGTAGGCGTGACCGACGAGGAGCAGCATCTTCGGCCTCACATTGCCGGGCGGGAGCGTCTCGGAGTGACGGTTGTAATAGTCGATGACGCCGTCGTAATCGCCCTTGGCGTTCATGGCCTGGATGACGCCGACCAGCGCGATGCCGCGGCTGGCTTCCGTGGTTTCAGGCAGCGCGACGGCTTTCTGAAACATGGCGATGGCCTGGTCATACTTCTTTTCCTCCTGGTAGAGCACGGCAAGGCGCAGTGACGCATCGGCGAGCACGGCATTGTTGGTGCTGGACTGGACGAGTTGCTCGAAGGCCTTGATGGATTCGCTCTTTTTGTCCTGCTGAAGCTGAAGGGAGCCCAGGGCGAGGAGCGCGGTCTCGCGGTAGGGATTGTTGGTTTGCACGGCCACGACGGCGTTGAGCGCCTCGGCTTGCAGTTTGGTGTCACCGAGAAGCTCGTGGCAGCGGCTCTTGTTGTAGAGAGCGGCGAGCTTGGCCTCGGGCAGCTTGGTTTTCTCGATGCAGAAGGTGAAGTAGCGGGCGGCCGCCATGAGGCTGGGCTTGGCACCCGCCTTGTCTCCTTCGGAAACAGCGTTCTGGCCCTGATTGAAGGTCATGGCGCCGAGGCGATAGGCGGCGGAGGGAGCGCCCTCGCTGTCCGGGTAGCGATTGACCACCTCGTCCCAATACGACGCGGCCTGCTTGAGCTGGCGCTGCTCACGGTAGCATTCGCCGATGCGGAAGAGGGCGTCGGCGACTCGTTTGCCGCTGGGGTAGGTCTGGAGGTACTTCGCGAAGTTTTGCGCGGCGATGGCCCACTCTTGGCGTTCGTAAGCCAACATGGCGAAGTCGAACATGTCGTCCTCGGGGCTGCGGGCTTTCGGAGGTGAAGCAGGAGGCGTGGCGGGCGGTGGACGCACTGGAATGGCACGAGGCACGGGCGCATCTTCATCGACTGGAAGGGCTTTGGGGGCTTCCTGGGCACAAACGAATGCTCCCGAGGCGAGCGAGGCGACAACGAATCCGCGGAGGAACATGGTGGAGGGCAGGTGCATGCGGCGCGGCTATTTCGGCGGTGCGGGAGCGGCGGCCTCGCCCTCGGGCTTTTTGACGGCGAAGGCGATGTTGTAGATGCCGGCTTTCTGGCAGGCATCCATGACGCGGATGCCGTATTCCCAGTCGGTGGCCTTGTCTCCTCGGATGATGACGGCCTGCTCGTTGGTGCCGGCCATGACGATGATGTTTTGAAGCTTCGTGAGCAGCTCGTCGGTGGTGTAGGTCTGGCCGTTCACGATGACCTCGCCATCCTTTTTGATGTTGATGATGATCTCACCGACGGTGCGCGACTCGTTCTCCTTGCCGGAATCAGCCGCGGGCACGCTCACGTCCATGACCTGCTCCTCCTTCGCATACTGGAAGGTGACGGCGAAGAAGATGACGAGCAGGAACAGCACATCGACGAGCGGCGCGAGCTGCATCGGCGTGGGTTCGATCGAGTGCTGTTTACGGAAGTTCATGACGCGGGAGGCGAAAGGATCACACCGAGGCGGCGGCGCGGGCGGCACGTTTATACTGCACGGCGAGGAGGGCCATGAGGTGCGTGGTGGCGGCCTCCATCTCGGAGATGAGGCGGTTTACCTTGCCGCGAAAGATGGCGTAAAACATGAGCGCCGGGATGCCGATGACGAGGCCGGAGGCGGTGCAAAGAAGCGCCTCGGAGACGCCTTGAGCAAGGCCGAGCTGGTTCGAGCCACCGGCGCCCTTGCCGGAGATCTCGTGGAAGGTGGTGATCATGCCGAGCGTGGTGCCGAGCAGGCCGAGCATGGGGGCCACGGCTCCCACGTCGCCCAGGTAGGCGATGCGGGCGAGAAGGAGGCTGGACTGGCGGTTGCCCTCGGCCTCGGTGACCTCTTTGACCTCCTCAAACGAGGCGGTGGGATTGCGAGTGGCGAAATCGAGTGTCTTGGCGGTGACCCGGGCGATGCATTCGTTGCGGCGGTTGCAGACGGCCAGGAGGCCGAGGTAGTCCTGCTTGCGGATGAGGGCATCCGCGGAGTTCATGAAGGCATCGCTGACCACGGTGCCCTGGCGGATCGTTAGGGTGAAGAGCACGATCATGAAAAAGGCCACCATCGAAAGGCCGATCAGCGGGTAGGCCATGATGCCGGTGCGCTTGATGAAGCCGCTGAAGGTGAGCGTGTCGCCGAAGGGATTGTCCGCGTTCGGATCCGCCGAGGTGGTGGCAACGGCCGCAGCAGGTGCCGGGGCGGTCGTTTGCGCAGATGCCGTCCCGGCGGCCATCCACGAGAACACAAACGCCAGCAAGGCCAGGGCGAGGAGGATTTTTCGGTGCATGAGGCGGCGAAAGTAAACGAGCACGGCCTCCTTGCAAGCGGGCGCGGCATGGCAAATGCCCGCTATTCCTTCATTTCCTGCTCCATGCGCTCGCTGAGCCACTGCTTCATCATGCTCTGGTAATTCAGGTAACGGCGGCGGGCGACGCGTTTGATGCGGCTGAGCATGCGAGGGTCAAAGCGCAGCGTGATGGTGGTGGATTCACGCACATCACTCCGATGCAGGGAGGACTGCATGAGGCGCTGATCGAGCTGGCGGGATTTCCAAAACAGGATCTCCGCCTCCTCGGACTCGAATTCGGGGAGTTCTCTCCAGGCGCGGATGGTGGGCAGGTCAGCGGAAAAAGCGGTCATGGGGATGAATCAGATGTCCTCGGCTTTTTTGCGCTCAAAGAACTCGTGCTCCGCAGCGGTCATGAGGCGGGCAAAAATGACGCGGTAACGTTTTCCATCCGTCCAGAAGACGCTGAAGACGGGGTGGCCCTGAAGGGATTTGCCGAGGTTGTAATACCGCGCCTCACTGCCGGAGCCCTGCTCGTCAGGCATCAATTTGAGCGAGAAGGGGTCTTCGAAGGACTCCTCGATGTCCTTCGGTGGAAGGGCGGTGAGGTCGAAGGCGCAGCCGATCCAGTCGAAATCCATGTGTGGTGTCCCGTGAGGTTATTTTTTGTATTCAATGAGTTCTATCTCATAGCCCTCGGGGGCGTCAATGAAAGCGAAGACACCGCTGGAGGATGGCGTGGGGCCGTCTGATAAAGGATAGCCCAGCGCGGCAGCATGTTTGGCAAACGCCTCGATGCTCTCCACCTCGAAGGCGAGGTGCGTCAAATCGCTGCAAAACGAAACAGCTCCGCTGGCGGGATAGGAGCAGATTTCGATCAACTCGTCACTGTTGGGAGTTTTCAGGAAGACCAACTCGGAACCGCGCGGAGACTTGTGTCGTCGGACCTCCTCCAACCCGAGCACTTGGGTGTAGAACGAGATGGTCTTTTCGAGGTCGTTCACGCGGTAGCGCGTGTGGAGCAGTTTTTTGACTTTCATGAGAGAGGTGGGGTGATCTTCCACCGGAGAAATCGACCTGCAAACCAAGAAAAAACCCCGTGTCGTCATCCGACACGGGGTTTTCGCGACAGTCGAAAAAGCTTTATTAAGGAGACGGGGGGGTATTCGTCAGACCAATGCCGTTGCCAGAAGGAGCGCCAAGGAAGGGCACATTGTTCTGTCCTGTCTGGTTGGTGGCCTGGTCTTGGCCGTTGTTATCAGTGCCATTGCCTCCGCCAGGAGGATTATTACCCTGGCCGCCACCACCGGTGCCGCCGCCATTGCCTGCATTGCCAGCGTCACCCACGGCATTACCGCCATTGCCGGTGTGGCCAGGATTGGTGGCCGCCTGACCGCCAGGACCACCTTGACCGCCGCCAGGATTACCGCCAGGGAAGCCACTGCCACTGATCTTAGGAGCAGAGACAGAGAACTGAGGAGGATTGAAATCCGGCTCCCAGCGAAGAGCGACGTAGCGGGACTTCACGGTGTCTTTTGGCTTGGCTTTGACGAAGCCAAGACCACGCGTGTCTTCAGCAGCGGCCACAGGCTCACGTTGCTGGAAGTCCGAGGGATTGAAGGCCAAGCGACCACGCCAGTCTTCCTTTTCAGGCAGTTTTTCAAAGGCAAAAACCTCGAAGCGAACAGGGCGAGGAGAATGCACCGAGCCGAACTCATTCATGAGTCGGACCTGACCGAGGTCATAAATCAGCGTGCGATAACGCTCATCGGACTCAGGGAAGGCGAACTTGTTGTAGGCCATGGCCTGATCGATGTCACCCTCGGGCTTCGGAGAGGCGTAGAGCACACGGGAACCACCGACACCGGCGAAGTTCACCGGGTAACCACCTTTACCATCCTTGGACTGCTTGACGTAGTAGTCTTTGTCCTTGTCACCTCCGTAAATTTGGAAGTTACGGATGGAGCCACCTTTAGAGAGGGCAAACTCCAGCTTAATGTGCTTGACCTGCATGCCAGCGAAACTGAAGGAAATGTCACGATCGGAGCTGGTGAAGACTTTTTCATCCAGCACGGCCCAGCCTTTTTGATCGCTGCTAGCAGAGAGAGTGGCACGGCCTTCGATCCCGTCGTTCGTGAAGGTCGAACGATTGATCATGGTGGGCTTGCCGAAGCTCACAACCGCGCTGCTGTTGCCCGGAGAAAGGTCAACATGATCTGTCGGGTCTTGGGAAAGCAGGGACTGAACCCTTCCAAAACCATTGGAGCTAGTGATCGAGGCATCCGAACCAATCCCTTTCATGCCTGATTCGAGCGGCTTGTCAGCAAGGGTGGGGAGACGCTGCCATTTGGCATGTAATGATGAGGCCGAAGCAAGGCCAAGCAGCAAGGCTAGCAGGGTGTTGTGGTTCATAAGATAGATGGAGAAAGTTTAGCGCAAGGTCTGCGCAGTCGATAAAATGGTCAATTTAATCTGAGGTATCCTGAGTTCACCACATTTGAATGGTGGTGTAAATAAAATTTTCGTGTCTTGGTCGTGACATTTTTTGCGCTTGATCTATTTATATTAACCATATAATTTATAATTATGAAGTGTCCGCATTGCTCAACTCGCCTGCCAGCGGCCGAAGCCGCTCTTTGCGAGTGCGGATTCTCCGCAGGTGCGCTGAATTCCTATCTAGGGGACCATTGGGTCAGGCTGGAGCGGATTATTGACGCCAGTCAATGCCTGCGACTTGAGGACATCCGCCGTTGTGAATTGCTGATGGATGATTTCGAGCGGGCATTCCCCCAGGCTTTTTTCGCGGTATATCTGGGTAGCCTGCCCGCGGGGCTGAATGTTTCCGAGCTCGGCTTCTGGTTGCTGAATCAAGGAGCCTTTAATACGCCTTCGATCCAAAAGCGGAACGATTTTGGCGTCGCGATGGTAGTGGACCCGGCACGCAAAAGCCTGGGCTTGAGCCTCGGCTATTCGATCGAGGCTTTTTTCGAGGAGAAACATGCCTTGCCTGCGATTCTGAGTTCCATCGCCAAGAAACTGCGAGATCAAGACTACGGAGGCGCGATTCAGCAGGCTTTGGTCGATGTTTCGCGGGTGCTGCGCAAAAATGCCCGGCAGACAACGTGGAAGCCCGATTCAGCCCCCGTCTCGCCAGCCCTGGCCGTAGAGCCGCTGCGCAAAGGGCATCAAGATGCCTCGACGCGGCCAGATTCACGCCCACGCCCACGTCCGCTCGCTCCCACCTAGTTTTCTTGTGCGCACCTGCCTTCCAGTTTTCGCGAATTCCGGGCTCCACGCCGCGCTCAAGGCGGTTTTTGTCGTCATGTCATGCTTTCTCGCGTGCAATTTGAAAGGCCAGGACGAGCTGCCACTCCCCCAGTGGTCGGAAGACGAATTGCGCGCTTTTCAAGACCAGAACACGCATCAGCCCGCCTTGGATGCCCTCCTGCCTGAGCGAGCTGAGCTGGCTACGGGCCTGGAGGATCTTTTGCGCGGCCCCGTGAAGAGCGGACCTCGTCTGGATGAACTTCCGGAAACCCTGACTGGCGAGCTTCAGCCGCGCCTGACGATGGATCACATGCGGTCTTTCCTGCCGGATTCGCAGAAGAGCAGCCACGAGGAAATTCGCAGTGCACAGCCTGCCCATGGTGGTGTGCCGACGGCCATGACAGCCTTGAAGGAAGTGTCACCGGAATTCTTAAAAGCGGCCAGCGCCATGCCGGGTGATCTTTTTTTCATCGACCCAGATTCGCGCGTGCCGGAAATGGCGGCGATGGAGATCACCCGCCTGCTCGAATTCCACGCCCGCGATGCAGCCATTCGTCTGTATGTCCTGGTGATGGGAAAGAATGAGAAGCTTCCAGGCAATGCCCCGCTCGATGAGGTGGCCTCCGGCCGCCTGCTCAAAACGAATGCATGTCTCGTCGTATATCCAGTGGGGGAGCCATGGCGGGCGCAGCTCTTTGTAAGCCAGCCCGTGCTCGATGTCTCGAGCCAGTCTTTCTTCGCGGAAACAGCCGCGGAAAGTGTGAAACAGGCCGTGCAGGCCTCGGAGGCCCATGATCAGTTGGAGCGCTACATCGTCAGCCTGTCCACGCGGCTGTTCTGGCTGCAAAAAGCCCTCGGCAAGGATCTCCGCCACGATGCGGCGCGTTCTTTCTTGCGGGAGTTTCCCACCTCGACTCTCTCGACGGAGGCCTCGACGCCGCCTCCCGACCGCCCGGTCTCCTCAGCGTCTGAAATCTCCTGGCTGCTTTGGCTCACCTTGTCAGGTATCGCAGGGGGAGCCGGATGGGGGGGCACCCGCTGGCATCGAAATCGTCAGCAACGGCTCAAAAGCTGCGTCTGGATTCTGCCTGAACCCGAAACGGTTCCACGCCTTGGCGGGGCCTTCTGCGGCGGAGGCGGTGGCATGGTGAAATTTGGCTGAGGCCTAAGCCGGAGCCTGTCCATAAGGCTTTAAAAACTTTAGTTTGTCGAAATGAATTCCATCCTCCATATTAACTGTAATTGTCTCACCGGGGAATAAATGTCCGACGTCATCCAATTTGAATGCGGAGCCTGCCGCACCCAGCTCACCGTCCCATCCCACATGGCTGGGATCAGCGGACCGTGCCCCACCTGCGGACAAACGGTGACGTCTCCAGCCGCCACGCCTCCGCCGAGTCCCTCATTTGGCTTTGGCATGGGTGCTCCCGCCGCAGCGCCAGCTCCCCAGTGGGCTCCGCCGCCCATGGAGCCACCCGCTCCGCCGATGATGATGCCTCCGATGGGAGGTTTTCAGGAGCCTGCACCCGCCATGTCTCCTCCAGGATTTGGCCAGGCCATGCTCGGAGGCCTGCCTGCTGACCCGTCATTTGGCGGTGGTTCACCGACCGGCACCAGCCTGCCACCCCGCAGGGCTCCAGGCCAGGTCCCGATGAGTTCGACACCTCCTAGCGGCCAGCCCGCATGGTCGCCTCCCGGAGGAGGGCTTGGTCTTGGCCTGCCTCCGAATGATCCCGCGGCGTCGCCAGCCGGGATGCCCGGCATGGGGAATCCCCCCACGCAGGCTCAATCCCGTCTGATCCCAGGTGCTCCCATGATTTCCACCCTGCCCGGCGGAGCATCAGGTGGCATGACGTCCAATCTTCCCGCGGGTTCACTCCTAGGGCGGGATGTCCCGCCGCCCCCCGTCACCCCAGCGACTCAGGCCCTGATGTCGAATGCTGCCTTCCCAGGTCCTGCCTTTGGAGCAGGCGGTGGCATGCCCACCCTGCCGCAGGCACCTGCAGTTCCTGCTTCCCCGCTGCCGGCCGGCCGGAATCTGGCCGCCCTCCGCCCCAATCGCGGCACCAATGTCATACGCCTCGCGATGGCCGCGGTGTTCCTCCTCGGTTTCCTCGGTCTGGCTGCCTTCTTTTTGAAGGACACCATTTCCGGCTACCTCGGCTCCACGCCGGACGCTCCGGAAACCACCGAACCGGCGACCAAAATCGCTGATACTCGGTCGGGTTTGACGCCGAACGACGCGCAACCGCCTGCCACACTCGGAAAAACGACCGCCGCCACTACACCGCCCGAGTCCAAGCCCGTCGCGACCACCGAAACGCCGCCTGCCAAGCCCCCGCCCGCCGCTGCGGAGTCTACCCAGCCGCTGATGGGCACCGTTTCTGATCTGGAGGCCGCGCCCATTCCGAAGGCCGAGCCTGCCACACCTAGCGAAATCGCCATGGTCAAAAGCGCGGAGCCTTTTTCGCCACCGCCAGCCTCTACTCCCGACAGCCCCGTTCCTTCTCCCGGTGGAGAACCGGTGCCTGTTGCTTCGACACCGCCCAAGATCCCCGAGGCCGCACCCGGTGCCCCCACGCCTCGCGATGCTGTCGCCGGAGGTCTCGACGACAAGCCGAGCGAAAAAATCCCGGCCGAGGCCGAGCCCGCGCTCAAGACCTTGAAGGCTTTCCTTGCCGCCAGCTCGGCAGAGGAACGAGCCGCCCATGTGCTCGGTGCCGATTTGATGAAGCCGCTGCTCGACCGCTACTACTCACGCAACAACGACGGCCCCATCACCATCGACCACATCAGTTTTGGACGTTACGACAAGCAGCCCGAGCTTGGTGCTGGTGCCCACTGCATCTTCCACATCGAAAGCAAAACTTGGGAGTATCCCGTTCCCGCGATGCTTGAGGAGCAGCCCGATGGCTGGAAGGTGGACTGGCTCACTTTCATCGAGCTGAAAGACCGCAAGCTGGAGGAATTTTTCAAAACCTACCAGGAGGGCAAGGCCGCCTTCCATGTCGGCATCTTCCGCCAGCACTACTTCGGAGATGAAGTGCCCAATCGGGACCAGAAAGACGCCTTCAGCATCGGTCTGCCGCGCCCGAATCCCTTCCGCTCGCCCGTTTTCCTGTCGAAGGATGCCGAACTCGCCCGCCAGCTTCGTGAAAGGCTGCCGTGGGAAGTTCATGTGTGGGCCATCGTCGAGCTCGAGTGGAAAAAGCTCGGCAGCCAGCAGTGGGTCGAGCTCGTCTCGATGCCGCAGATGCACTGGTATTCCGTGCCCGCCGCGTCGCGCCCCATCTCCACCTCGGAAAAACCACCTGCCGAAGCCCCGGCAGGCGGCGAGCTGCTCCCTCCCGGCATCAAACGCTCCCCGGCTGGATCAGCTCCCACGATTCAAAGAGCCACGCCGGTGCCTGATCAGGCCTTTCCACCCGGCATCAAGCGCTCGCCAGCCACACGCGGCCGTTGAGACCTCGGTCATCGCGGTATCAAAACGCGGCCTGAAACGCCCCGCGCATTAGGTTGACCACTCCGGCATGCCCGCCTAGCCTCGCCGCCCTTATGGCACTCGAAAACGTCAGACTCGGCATCGTTGGACTTGGCAACATGGGCAAGGCGCACCTCGCGAACATTCGCGCCGGAAAAGTCCCCGGACTTCGCGTCACCGCCTTGTGCGAAAGCCACGGCACCATCCCACCGCTCCAGGAGGGCGAGACATCCTTCACCGATGTCTCCAAAATGATCTCCAGCGGCCTCATCGATGCCATCCTCATCTGCACGCCGCACTTCAGCCACACCACCATCGGCATCGAGGCCCTCACCGCCGGCCTCCACGTCCTCGTCGAGAAGCCCATCTCCGTGCATAAGGCCGATTGCGAGCGCCTCATCGCCGCGCACACGAACAAGAAGCAGGTCTTTGCCGCCATGTTCAACATGCGCACGAACGCCACCTTCAAGAAAGTGAAGGACCTCATCGACAGCGGCGAGCTTGGCGAAATCCGCCGCGTGCATTGGGAAGTCACCAACTGGTTCCGCACGAACTACTACTACGCCACCGGCGGCTGGCGTGGCACCTGGAAGGGTGAAGGCGGCGGCGTGCTCATGAACCAGTGCCCGCACAACCTTGACCTCTTCCAATGGATGTTCGGCATGCCGCAGCGCGTCCGCGGCTTCTGCCAGTTCGGCCGTTTCCATCAAGTCGAGGTCGAGGACGATGTCACCGCCGTGCTGCAATACGACAGCGGCCTCTCCGCCACCTTCGTCACCTCCACCGGCGAGGCTCCGGGCTGCAACCGCCTCGAAATCTCCGGCGAGCAGGGCCGTCTCACCGTCACCGATGGCACCAAAATCCACTTCCAGCGTAATCGCCAGCCCATGAGCAAATTCTGCATGGAGGCCGAGGCCGCCTTTGCCATGCCCGAGAGCTGGCACATGGACATCCCGGTGGCCGAGAGTGGCGGGCAGCACATCGAGATCCTGCAAAACTTCACCAACGCCATCCTCAAGGACGAAAAACTCCTTTCGCCCGCCGAGGAAGGCATCCGCAGCGTCGAGCTCGCCAATGCCATCCTGCTCTCCACCTGGCAGGACAAGACCATCGAGCTTCCGATGAGCAGCGCCGACTACGAGCGCCTCCTCATCGAAAAAGGCGAAAAAAGCACCTTCCAGAAAACCAAGGTCGTCGCCAAAGCCACCAGCGACGACTTCGCGAAGAGCTTCCGGTAAAAGTAGCCCTGTTCCTGCGGAACAGGGCATGCCTTGTTGCACAGCAACAAGGCTACTTCAGCGTCTGCAACCACGCCACGAGATCCGCCAGACCTTGCGGCCCAATCGCACCCGCGAGTCCCGGCGGCATCAGCGAGTCCTTCAGCTCCTCTTTCTTGACCAAACTTGACTTCTTGACCGTCGTGGACGCCCCACCGGCCATTCTCAGCGTCAATTCCGCATCCGTCTCGCTCACGACATAGCCCATGACCATCTGGCCTTCTTTCGTCGTCACGCTGAGACCACCGAAGCTGTGCTCCACAGCGGCGCTAGGGTAGAGGATGGCAGTGAAGAGTCCGTCCTTGCTCAGCTTGTTGCCGATCTGGCTGAGGTCGGGGCCGAAGTTGATGAACTGGCCTTTGACCTGATGGCAGGCCACGCAACCGGCCTGCATGAACATGGCTTGACCCTTTGACGCGTCAGCCTTGACCTTCATCAACTCAGCCAGCGACGGAAATTTCTCCGCACCGAGCGCAGCAGGCAGCGGCAGCTCTTTCGCGGCTTGCTGACGCAGTCCGCCATCCGTGCTGCGGCTGAGAGCCAGCGCGGCGGTGGTCTTCACGACATCCGGCAGCTTCTTCTCCGAGTTCCACTTCAAAATGGCGCGTCCGCCTTCGCTGCTGAGCGCGAGGGCCTCGACGATGCTGCGGCGCACGTCGTCGCGCTTCTCCGGCCAGAAGGCCTGGTTCAACACGGCCACGCTGGGCCTTTCACTGACCTTGCCGAGAGCGGCGACGAGTTTCTTCGCCGAAGCGACATCCGCCTTCGTGAGGAAGGCCACCGTCTTGCCGACATTCGCGGCGAGAATGCGCGCGGCGTTGATGGATTCGCCCGCGTCGGGATGCGCGGTGATGTAATCGACGAGCTCCTGCTCGAACCCGGTCAAATTGAGCCGCTGAACGAGGTCGATGAACTCCGGCTTGCCGATGACGGGCTTCAGGAGTGAATCGAGCCGCGTCTTGGCCTCGGGGTTCGAGGTGATGGTGTTGCGGTCGAGCAACGCGGTGGCGGCAAGGGCTGTTTCGGCGTCGGCTTTGAGGAAAATGTTCAAAGCGGCCTTGGTGACTTCGGCAGGATGCTTGTAGGAGAGGAGTTGGAGAGACCGAAGGAGTTTGAGCGGCGCTTTTTTAAGCTGCTCAGTGAGTTTCACTGATGACAGGATTTGTGAGCTGGGAGAGCTGAATGCCTCGGAGATCAGATCCAGCACGGTTTTTGATCTAGATCGCAGAATCAGTGCCGCTTCCTGTTCGGGCGATGGTTGAGGTTCTCCACGCTCCTCATCGGTTAGTTTGAGTTCGACCCACTTGTCTTCGTTGAGCTCCAATCCTATTCCCATGGCCTCAACCAACCAGCGATCCGCCGGATTCATTGAAGATGCCAGTTTGGTCACGAAACTTCTAGCCCCAGCCGAAGAATCAAACCTCAACGCAATCGCCGCTTCGCGGCGAACCGCTGACGAAGCATCCTTCACGACCTTGCCGATCACCTCACGCAGCATCTCGGGATGCGCTTGTTGCACAAGCCGACGAGCGACGCGGATGGCGGTGATGCGGAGGTTGGGATCGGTGTCGGTGAGGGCTTGGGTGAGGCACTCAGGCAGAGTGAGGTCGTGCGGGTTGGGTTTGTCGGCACCGGGATTGATGCGCTCCCATTCATGACTGGCGAGCAGCCACAGGGCACGGGCGCGATGCCGTTGGACAGCTTTGGTGTCGTGGAAGAGCTTGTGAAGCTCGGGCTCGGCTGCGGAGCCGATTTCTTCGAGCTTCTTCCATGCGAGATAGCGCGCTTCTTCGTTCGGTGACTTCAATGCGGCCACGGCACCTTCGACGGTGTCCAACTTGAAACTTGGAACCTGAAACTTCAAACCGGCCTTCGTCGTCACGCGGAACAACCTTCCGCGCGTCACATCACCCATGCCGTGGCCGCCGACACCGGGGTCATACCAGTCGGCGACGATCAAACTGCCATCGGGGGCGATGGCGACATCGCTGGGGCGGAACCAGCGGTTTTTGGTGCCTTCGAGGATATTGACGATCTCAGCTTTGTAGCCTGCGC
>JBKCXA010000059.1:0-9811 GCA_046316935.1 Prosthecobacter sp. | reverse complement strand
GGTTGGAAGCAGCAAAGCGCGGGACGGGGTGCCCGTTCCGCGCCTTGCCAGAGAGTCAAAGAGCGGTTCAGCCGAGGGCGGCGGTGTAGTTCGCGGCGACGGCAGACCAGTTCACGGTATTCCACCAGGCGGCGATGTAGTCGGGACGCGTGTTCTGATATTTGAGGTAGTAGGCGTGCTCCCAGACATCGCAGCCGAGGATCGGCGTGCCGGAGCCGTCCATGAGCGGATTGTCCTGGTTCGGGGTGGAGGTCACGGCCAGCTTGCCGTCCTTCACGACGAGCCAGGCCCAGCCGGAGCCGAAGCGGGTGGCACCCGCCTTGGCAAAGGCCTCCTTGAAGGCATCGAAGCTGCCGAAGGCGGCGTTGATCGCATCACCAAGGGCACCCGTGGGAGCACCGCCAGCGTTCGGACCCATGATGTTCCAGAACAGCGTGTGGTTGAAGTGACCGCCGCCATTGTTGCGGACCGGGCCCTGCACATCGGCGGGGAGCTTGGAGATGTTCTTGCACAGGTCCTCGATGGACATCGCCTCAAGGTCGGCCTTGCCGGCGATGGCGTTGTTGAGGTTGGTCACATAGGCGTTGTGATGGCGGCCGTGGTGGATCTCCATCGTCTGCTGGTCGATGTGAGGCTCGAGGGCATTGGAAGGATACGGCAGGGGAGCGAGGGTATGGGCCATGGGGTGTGTTGGGGTGGGGTTGAACGCCTGTTTTGTAGAGCGGAGACCCGTGGCGGCAAGCCCCGGTTGTCCCCGCGCCGGGATTTCTTCCCTCGTCATTCGACAAAAGGGTTGCTTGCCACGGGGCCGTTCACGCGTAGCCTCCGCGCCCTTTTTCCCTCCCCGAAAGCCCCAAGTAACATGACCCCAGACAAAATTCGCAACATCGCCATCATCGCGCACGTCGATCACGGCAAAACGACGCTCGTTGACGGCCTGCTGCGCGCCAGCGGCAATTTCCGCGAAAACCAGGCCATCGCCGAACGCGCCATGGACAGCATGGACCTCGAAAAGGAAAAGGGCATCACCATCAAGGCCAAGAACACCTCCGTTCACTGGAACGACCACATCATCAACATCGTGGACACCCCCGGCCATGCCGACTTCGGCGGCGAGGTGGAGCGTGTGATGAAGATGGTCGATGGCGTCATGCTTGTCGTGGATGCCTATGAAGGCCCGCAGGCGCAGACCCGCTTCGTTTTGAAGAAAGCGCTCGAGCAGGGCATCAAGCCCATCGTGCTCATCAACAAGATGGACCGCCCGCACATCCAGCCGGACCAGGTGCATGACAAGGTGCTCGAACTGCTGCTCGACCTCCACGCGAACGACGAGCAGTTCAATGCCCCCTTCGTCTATGGCAGCGCCCGTGCCGGATGGGTCAGTGACTCCAAAGACGGTGAGCAGCACGACATGACCTTCCTGCTCGGTCAGATCGTGAAGCACATCCCCGCGCCAAAAGCGGAACCTGAGGGCTCCTTTGAGATGCTCGTCTCCAACATCGACTGGGATAACTTCGTCGGCCGTGTGGCCATCGGCAAGGTCACTCGTGGCAGCGTGAAGATGGGCGACACCGTGTGGCTGCTCGGCAAGGCCGAGGGCGAGCCGGCGAAGCGCAACAAGGACACCAAGGTCTTCCAGTACACCACCCTGACCACCAGCGACTCCGTCGAAGGCACCGCCGGTGACATCGTGGGCATCTCCGGCTTTGAGGACGTGGACATCGGTCAAACCGTCGCCGGTGCCGCTGACGCCAAAGCCTTGCCTTTCGTCGCCATCGACCCGCCGACCATTGTGATGCAGTTCGCCGTGAACGACGGACCGCTCGCCGGCCGCGAGGGCGACCACGTCACCTCCCGCAAGATCCGCGACCGCCTCGACCGCGAGCAGAAGATGAACGTCACCATCAGTGTCAAAGACACCGACCTGGCAGGCATCTTCGATGTCAGCGCCCGCGGCGCCATGCAGATTGCCATCCTCGTCGAGCAGATGCGCCGCGAGGGCTTTGAAGTGCTTGTCTCCCGCCCGATGGTGATCATGCACAAAGAAGGCGACCAGTTGATGGAGCCTTTTGAAACCCTCTACGTCGATGTGCCGGACGAATACCTCGGCGGCGTCATGAAGTCGATCTCCGAGCGCAAAGGCCGCATCGAGAACATGGAGGCCGCCCACAACCGCACGAGCATCACCGCCTGCGTTCCCACCCGTGGCCTTATCGGCTTTGAGTTCGAACTCATGAACCTCACCAGCGGTCACGGCATTCACAGCCATCTTTTCCGCGAATACGGCGCCCACGCCGGACCGATGCAGACCCGCTCCACCGGCACGCTCGTCAGCACGGAGGCCGGTGAGGCCACCAGCTACGCTCTCGACACCATCCAGGAGCGTGGAAAGCTCTTCATTGCTCCCGGTGACCAGGTGTATGACGGCATGCTCGTCGGCGAAAACCCGCGCACGGACGACCTTCCGGTCAATCCCACGCGTTCCAAGCAGCTCACGAACTTCCGCAGCGCTGGAAACGACAAAAACGCCCAGCTCGCCCCGCCGATCCGTTTCGGCCTGGAGCGCGCCATCGAATACATCGCCCCCGATGAGCTCGTGGAAGCCACGCCGAAGTCCATCCGCCTCCGCAAGCGCATCCTCGACCACAACACCCGCCAGCGTGAGCGCAAGAAGCTCGAGGCTGAGCTGGAAGGGGCGTAAACAACAGGAAGCACCCCGGTGGCTGTTAAGCGACCGGGGCTAGGGTTCCTCTGCCCCGGTTCATCAACAAGGCTTAGCTTAGCGCCGTGGCACCATCTTCATGGCTGTCCACATCGAGTTCGCGGACACGCTTGCGATCTCGTTCGTTCTGGACGGCGGTGCGGAGTTTCTCGCGAACGTTTTCGACATCCGGGATGGCCTTCATCGCCACCTGGGGATTCGTGGCATCGGAGGTAATCATCGTCAGGTTGCCGAGGCCCACCATACGAAGCAGCAGGGGCTGCTCCATCGCATAGTCTTTGACGCGGTAGAGCTCCAGCTCGTCCACACGACGGTTCAGCACGCCGCTGCGGATGCGCAGGCGCTGCGTGGTAAGTTCATACGTCGTGCATTTCGTCACCCACCAGCGCACCATCCAGAGAACGACGGGAATGATGAGCGCCAGGTAAGTCAGCCCTCCTGTGGGCAGCGCGAGCACCGTGGCCCCCACGGCAATGGCTGCTGCCAGGATGAAGCAAAGCAGGTAGAACCAAAAATGAACCCACTGGGAGGTGTGACCGCTCCAGAGGAGCGTTTCCGCGGTGGCCGGCGTGGAGGAGGAGTCGTCGATGGGCATGGCGGCAGGAGAAAAGCACCTGCCGTGCTCTTTGCCATCCCGTTTTGCTACTTATCCTCGCCAGCTCAGGATGGCACCTAGATCGGCTTTCACGCTCAACGGAAGTAACCGGTGACCTTGAGCTGGCGGGCGAAGATCTTGTCACCTGCGGCGATGTAGAGCGTGGAATGGTCTTTCCCGGCAAATTCGACGCTCACGACCTTCGACTGCGGCGTGGGTTTGGCGATGATGCCCGCGAGCCGGCCCGCGGGATCGAAAATCTGCACCCCAAGCTCCGTGGTCACAAAGAAGCGGCCTTTCGACTCGGTCGTGGCTCCATCGCCATTGGCGGTTTCCTTGCCCACGGGTAGCCACATGGTCATGTAGGGTGCTCCGGCACTCAGCGTGCCATCGTCCTCGATGCGCCAGGTCCAGACGTGCTTGCCGCCGTGCTCGGAGACGACCAGAGTTCGTTCATCGGGGGAGATCGTGATGCCGTTCGGCTTCTGCACATGCCCCTCGTCGGCCACGAGGTGCTTCTTTTCCTTGGTGATGAGATGCACGCGGAGCGTCGGCGTCTCGGTGAAGTAAAGATGGCCCGCCTTGCTCACGACGAGATCATTGCACTTCACGCCGGTGAGCAGCACCTCCACCTCGCCCTTCATCGTGATGGCGATGATGCGCTGCTCCTTGTTGTGGCAGGCGTAAAAGCGTCCATCCGGCCCGATTTGCAGCCCGCTGATGCCGGGAAGGTTGTCGAGAAAAAGCTCCGTCTTGCCCGTGGCGGTATCGAGCTTGTAGATCCCCTTCCCTGCCTTCACATCGGTGAAAAACAAATTCCCCGCCGCGTCGCAGCACAGGCCGTCCGTGAAGGCATAGCCACTCGCGACTTCCTTCCACGGCTGGTCGTCACTGAGGTATTCGTGGAGAGAGGTGTCCTGGGCGGCGAGAGAGCTGATCAGGCCAAAGAGAGCAAAAAGAGAGCGTTTCATAAGATGATGTCGGTCAGGTCAGACGAGGATTTCACTTCTTCCACAGCCACCGCAGCGTGTCCGGAAGCAAGGCACCGCCATGCTTGCCATTGTGCGTGCCTTCACCGAGCACGAACTGGTGGTCATAACCGGCAAACTTCAGCGCCGCGGCCATGTCCTGGTTCGCGAGCGGCCAGTTGCCGAACTGGTTGTCGAGATCGTTCTTGCCGTCTTGGAGGAAGATTTTGAGCGGCTTCTTCTCCGCCTTGCGAATCAAAGCGGGATACACATGCCCGCCGCGGATGTTGGTGAAGCTCCCGATATGGCTCACGACCTTCCGAAACGCGTCCGGACGTTCCCAGGCCACGGTGAAGGCGCAAATCCCGCCGCTGCTGTTGCCGCAGATGGCACGACCTTCCGGATCGGCGGTGAGTTGGTAGCTCTTCGCCACTTCAGGCAGGATTTCCTCGATCAGAAAGCGGGCATGCAGATCGCCGAGCGAGTCATACTCAAAGCTGCGATTGCTGCGCGGCTTGTCCTTCGGGTTCGAGGTGGGAAACACGCCCGGATTGATGAAGATGCCGATCGTCACCGGCATCTCGCCCTTCGCGATGAGATTATCAAACACCACCGGCACGCGGAACTGGCCGTCCGTCTTCACAAAGCCGCCGCCATCACAGAAGACCATCACATTCGCCGGTTGCTCGGCCTTGTATTGAGCGGGGACATAGATCCACCAGTCACGCGAGGTTCCAGGGTAGATTTTCGAGTTCGTCCACGCGGGCATCTGCGTCACCTTCCCCTGCGGCACGCCTTCTTTGACCTGTGAATCGGGTCCGAGGACGTATTGATCATCCTGCGGCGCGGCAAAGAGAGAGGCAGACAAAGCGAGAGTGGCGAGAAAAAGGCGGTTCATGAGGGCGGAACGAACGCGGCTTTCCCTCCGGGCCTTGCAGCCTTCTGCTGCGAAGGCTTCTTGTGCTCCGCCTGCCTCCGCCTTAAAGGCTGCCGTCCATGCCCGCCCAACCGCCGTCGAATGCCCGCCCGAAGAAAAAGCCCGCCTCCCGCGTCCGCGGCCTGGCCATTGATGTGCTGGGCGAGTGGGCCGGCGGCGAGCGCTATGCCTCCGACATCCTCGATCAGGCTCAGCGCGAGTGCGATTTGATCGCTCCCGATGCCGCCTTCCTCCGTGAGATCGTGCTCACCACCCTGCGCAATCTCTCGCTGCTCGATCACTGGATCGACGTGCTCACCGAGTCAAAGCACCTCGATCATCGCTGCCGTTGGGGGCTGCGCATCGGCCTGAGCCAGATTTTGCTCTCCACAGTGTCCGAACATGCCGCGGTCAATGAAACCGTCGCCGCCACCGGCCGGGCGCGTGGGCTGATCAATGCCGTCCTGCGCCGTGCCTGCCGCGAGGCGGAGTCCCTCCTCGCCTCCACAGAAGCCCTGCCGCTCGAAACCCGCACATCCCACCCGAAGTGGCTCGTGCAGCGCTGGCTCGCCGCCTTTGGCGAGGCCAAAACGACCGCGCTTTGCGAGTGGAACCAAGGCCACGCTCTCACGCTCGGCCGTGCCAATCGCCTGCACCCCGAGATGGCCGACGCGCCTGAGGATTTCATCACCTATGAGCACCTGCCCCGTGAAGAACTCGCCGCGGGGAGAATCTACATCCAGGACCCCAGCACCCTCATCGCCCCGAGTCTGCTCGCCCCGCAGCCGGGCATGCGGGTGCTCGATGCCTGCGCCGCTCCCGGTGGTAAAACCGCGTTCATGGCCCAGTTGATGAAAAACGAGGGCGAGATCACCGCCTGCGATGTCTCCGAAGGCCGCCTGCGCCGCCTCACGAACAACCTCAAGCGCCTCGGCGTCACCAACACGCACATCGAGCTGCATGATTGGAGCCGCGAGACCCTGCCCGAGTTCGCCGCGGGAGGCTTCGATCGCATCCTGCTCGATGTCCCGTGCAGCAACACCGGCGTCATGCGCCGCCGTGTCGATGTGCGCTGGCGTTTGGAAGAGGCCAGTTTTGCCGAGCAAACCGCCGCCCAGGAGCGTCTGCTGCGCATCGGCCTCCGTGCCTTGAAGCCCGATGGTGCGCTCGTTTACTCCACCTGCAGCGTCGATCCTGAGGAGAATGGCCTCCTCGTCCGCCGCGTGCTCGCCTCCATGCCCGACTTCCATCTCGAGGCCGAGGAAAGCAGCTTCCCGCCCGATTCCGGCATCGACGGCGCCTACGCCGCCCGAATCGTCCGCCGCCCGGCTCCCTGAGTGAAGTCTCCTTTTGCAAAAGGCGGCAGCCTCGCCACGAACTAGAAAAGCATTCCCCTTCCCTTCATGCGAGCCCGCATCATCAAAGAATTCCGCTTCGAGGCGGCCCAGACCCTGCCCACCCTGCCCAGCACCCACAAGTGCACGAAGATGCACGGCCACAGCTTCAAGGTGGAGATCGTCATCGAGGGCGAGGTGGACCCCGCCATCGGCTGGGTCTATGACCACGCCGAGATCTCCAGGGCCATGAAGCCGCTGCTCGACCTCCTCGACCACAGCTACCTCAATGAGATCCCGGGCCTCGAAGTGCCCACCATCGAGTACATGGCCGGCTGGCTCTGGAAAAAGCTCGCCCCGCAACTCCCCGGCCTCTGTGAGATCGTCATTCACGAGACCCCCAGCGCCCGCTGCGTCTTCCGCGGCGAGTTTTAACCAGCCCCCACCACCACCTCCCACACCGTGGAAGACCCCGATTACAAGGTACAGCTCGAAATCTTCGAGGGCCCCCTCGACCTCCTCCTCTATCTCATCAAGAAAGAGGAGATCGATGTCTATGACGTCTCCCTGGAGCGCATCACAAAGCAGTACCTCGACTACATCGACACCTTCAAGATGCTCAACATCGAGCTGGCCAGCGAGTTCATCGTCATGGCGGCCAACCTCATGTACATCAAAAGCCGCGAGTTGCTGCCCAAGGACGTGCAGCCGCCCGACGAGGAGGCCGATGAGGACGATCCGCGCTGGGAGCTCATCCGCCAGCTCGTCGAGTACAAGAAGTTCAAGGAAGCCGCCAGCTTCCTCGGCGTCCAGGAGGTGAAGAGCGACGAGTTCTTCGCCACCACCCCCGAGCTGCCCGACCTCGAGGCACCTGTCGTCGGCATCGGCCAAGTGGGCATCTTCGACCTCATCCGCGCCTTCCAGCGCATCCTGAAGCGCTTCGAGAATGCCTCCGACTTCCGCGAGATCGTCAACGACCGCTTCACCGTCGCCGACAAGATCGAGGAACTCCTCAACATCGTCCCCGTCGGTGGCCGCGTCCGTTTTGAAGAGCTCTTCAACAGTGCCTCCAGCCGTGGCGAGGTCATCATCACCTTCCTCGCCATGCTCGAACTCATCAAGCTCAACCACCTCCAGGTCGAGCAGGAACAACTCCTCGGAGACATCGTCATCGTCCGCCCCCAGCTCTGAGTCAGTGGTCCGTGTTCCGAGCTTAGACTTTGATACTTTGAGCACTCTCGCTGCGCAGCCGCTCTCCCAGCTTCCTAGTCTCACCACTCCAAGTCCTCGTCCTCGTCCCGCAGTGCAGCCACCCTGGAAGGTATTTTTAGCGGGCTTGCCCCTGGGAACGCTTTTGTGGTATTCCACGGGTGCATGAAAACACGTTCTTTTCTCCGACTGGGCCTTGTCGTCCAAGCTCAACAACGAGATCAAACAGGGTCGCCAGCCCGCCTTCATCACCCGCGAAGGCAACGCCTACGCCATGCTCTACGTCACCCCGGAGCACCTGGAGTCTGCCCGCAAGGAACTCGACGCCTTGGGCATCAGCGAGCCGAAACTGAAAAAGTGACCCGCGCCGCCTGACGGCGGAACGACGAGCACGGCCTACTGCCACCTGGCCACTGCTCACTGACTTCTGAAATCGCCGCAGGGTTCTTTACGGCGCGGGCACGATCCACTCGCCACGCGTGCCGACGGCGGGTTTGAGGAAGAAGGCGCGGTTGAGGGGGAAGAGCATCGCGGCGTTTTGGCTGCGGAGGGCGGCGTCGGTGGTGTAGGACCAGGAGGCGGTGCCGGTGACGCTGTTTTTGAAGAGCCAGAGGCCGGTGTAACCGCTGGAGCCGGGGGTGGTATCGCCTTTCCAAAGTTGAAGGGTATCGGCGGTGTTCGGATTGGTGCTGGCGAGGAAGCCGGTGAGCATGGCGAGGCTGTTCGGCGAGGCGGCGAGCGGCCACGGGGCGGTGAGGAACTGGTTTCCTTCGCTCACGCGGATGGCGAAGGGCGTGGTGCGCACGCGACCGGTGAGGAAGAGGCTTCTCGCGGTGCTCAGCGCCGATTTGAAGAGCACGCCGGAGCCAGGGGCGATGATCGTGGCATCAGCATTCGAGAGGGTGGCATCGCCGCTGGCGGTCCATTGAAGGGTGTTGCCGGACTGGAAGAGCCAGAAGGTGCGAAAGCTGCCATTTTCGAGGAAGATCTCCTGATCGGCGCTGCTGGCACTCGTGGAGCCTCGGAGGGCTTTTTTGGCAAAGACATCACCGAGCGTCACATGCTTGTGAACGGCGATTTGAATGCCGGTGAGGCTGGTGGGCAGTTCGGCGAGCGTGTTGCGAGGTGACTCGGTGTCGATGACAAGCGCACGATCTCCCACGAGGCTCAAATCGAGGCGATGACCGGCGTGCGGGCCGTTACGAAGCTCAAGGTAATACTTCGCGCCTTCCTCGACGAGCGCCGGGAGGTAGCTGGCATCACTGAGGAAGAGGCTACGACCATTCACGCTATGCACGAGGCCGGTGAAGATGGGCGCATTCAAGGTCTGCACGCCGATGCTTTGAATGCCGGCGGTCAAAGCGAGCGTGCTCCAGGCCTGCGGAGGCGTGGCGGCGGTATCGGAAGCAGCAAGGCGCTGCACGCGAAGGCGGAGGATGCCATTCGCTTCGGCGGGAAGAGTCCAGCGAAAGGTCTCGGTGCCGTCTTGGTTGTCGGTGACCACAGGAGCCAGGTTGAGCGCGGTCCATGCTTTGAGGTCGCTCGTGGCTTCGAGGAACCAGCGGAGGTCGGCGATGCTCGCGGCCTTGGTGAGGCTGGCGGTGCCGTTTTCGATCTTGAGGGCATCACCGCTGCTCACGCCGCTGCCAGCGGGCGTGCCGAGGGCGTATTCGAGGAGGTCGTCGAGGTCGTCGCCATCGGCGTTGAGCGTGTTGCCATTGCTGCGCGGGCTGGCGAGCCATTCGGCGAAGCTGGCGGGATACGGCGCGGCGTTCATGCCGTTCTCATTGATGAGCAGCGCATTGGTCGGCAGGACCTCAAAGGGATGCGTGGGACCTTCCCACCAGAGCTGGGCCACGGATTCACCACTGGCCTCGTAGAATTCCATCTTCATCACCACCGGCACACCGGCCTGAAGATTGATCGAGCCGTAGTCCCAGGTCTCGCCGTGATTCGTCCAGTTGTCGATGATGAGTACGTTGTTCACCCACAGGCGCACGCCGTCATCACTGCGTGTGTTGAAGGTATGCAAACCGGTGGTGCGGGGGATGACGCAGCCGTGCCAGC
>JBKCXA010000058.1:0-3024 GCA_046316935.1 Prosthecobacter sp. | reverse complement strand
GCGGATCACGCGGGTTGGTGTTGTTCGTGCCGATGAAGATGCGACCGCCGGCCACCATCGGCGTCGAATGCGACTGCGTGCCGAGATCGACCACCCACTTCACGTTTTTCTTCGTCTCAGGATCAAAACTATCGGGAAGATTCTTCTCGTCAGAGACGAGGTTTCGCGTCCACGCCCTGCCCCACTGCGGTTGATCGGCGGCAAACGTGGCAAGCGGCAAAAAAAGAAGGGCAAAACGGAGCAAAGACATCGGCCATGAAACGTCAGCGCCTCATCGCTTCACGCGATCAACCTCTGGAAACGAGGTGACAAGGAGCTCACCACCGCGCCGTACAGCCTGTCACCACCATGAACCGCCGCCAGTTCCTCCAAACCTCCGCCGGAGCCGCTCTCACCTCCTGCGCCTCGTTGAGCGCTCCTGATTCGCTCATCATCGATACCCATCAGCACCTCTGGGATCGCCGGAAGCTGAACCTCCCCTGGCTCGGCGGCGCTCCCGAGGTCCTACGGCATGATTTTCTCACCGCCGACTACCAACAAGCCTTCGCCGGACTCAATGTGAAGGCCATCTACATGGAAGTCGATGTCGACCCGAGTGATCACACCAAGGAAGCCGATGGCATCGTGGCCCAGTGCCGAGCCGCCAACACGCCCACCATCGCCGCCACCATCGGCGGACGGCCGTCTGCGCCTGATTTCGAGAGCTATGTGAAGCGCTACGCCGGCAACGGCATCGTCAAAGGCCTGCGCCAAGTCCTTCACGGCGGCTCCACGCCTGCGGGCTACTGTCTCAGCCCCGACTTCATCCGCGGCATGCGCACGCTCGGTAAGAACGGCCTCAACTTCGAGCTCACCATGCGCCCCACCGAGCTGAAGGATGGTGCCAAACTCATCCGCGAATGCCCGGACACCCGCTTCGTCCTCGATCACTGCGGCAACGGCGATCCCAAGGCCTTCAACGCCAAACTCGGCCCCGGTTTGAAGCGGAGCTGTAGCACCGACGAATGGAAACGCGGCATCGACGCCGTCGCCGCCGCCCGTGCGGATGTGATGTGCAAGATCAGCGGCATCGTCGCCTTCGTCCCGCCGGGGAAATGGCATGCCGAGGACCTCGCCCCCGTCGTCAATCACTGCCTCGACACCTTTGGCCCCGACCGCGTCTTCTTCGGCGGCGACTGGCCCGTCTGCCTCCTCGGCAGCCCCGTCCGCGGCTGGGTGGATGCCTTGAAGCAGATCGTGGCCTCACGCCCCGCCAGCGAGCAGCGGAAGCTGTGGAGCGGGAATGCGGTGCGGTTTTACGGGCTGAAGGTGTGATCAGGGGTTTCAAAACAACGCCTTCACGGCCGGCTTCGTGACCTTGCCCATCGCGTTGCGAGGGAGTTCGCTCACGACTTTGAGACGTTGCGGAATCTTGTAAACGGAGAGACGGCCTTTGCACCAATCGCGCAGTTCACTGAGTTCCAGCGTGCCGTTTTTTAACACCACGGCCGCCGTGACAGCTTCGCCCCAGGTGTCATCGGGCAAACCGATCACGGCGCATTCGGCGATGAGCGGATGTTCGAGCAGCGCGGCTTCGATCTCGAGGGCGCTGAGTTTGTAGCCACCGCTCTTGATGATGTCCACACTCAGGCGGCCCATGATGCGGAAGTAGCCACGCTCGAGCACCGCCATGTCGCCCGTGCGGAACCAGCCGTCCTCGAAGGTCTCCGCCGTCGCTTGTTCGCGGTTCCAGTAGCATTGAAACACGCCAGGGCCGCGCACCTGGATCTCGCCCGGCTCGTCCTCGGCGGTTATGATGGGACCGTTCTCGGCTTTCAGACGCACTTCGACACCTGGCAGAGGCGCGCCGACAGCTCCAGGCCGCCGCTCACCGCGATACAAATTGGAGATCGCCATGCCGATCTCCGTCATGCCATAGCGTTCGAGCAATTCTTGGCCGGTGAGCTTGGTCCATTGCTCATGCACGCTCGCTGGCAGGGCTGCGCTGCCGCTGACCATCAGCCGCATCTTTTTGAAACCCGCCACGATGGCCTCACGATCCGCTTCGCTGGCGGCTTCGATGGCCTGGATGAGCTTCACGTAGATCGTCGGCACGGCCATGAAGAGCGTGTAGGCATCGTCGCGCACGCGTTGGAGGATCGCGTTCATTTCAAAACGCGAAAACGGCTCCACCACCGCGCCGCTCCACAAAGCGCAGCCGGTGATGTTGATGATGCCGTGGATGTGATGCAGCGGCAGGAACATCGGGATGCGATCCTCCGCGCTCCATTCCCAGGCCGTCACGAGGCTCTCGATCTGCGCCTGGATGTTTGCATGCGTCGTCACCACGCCCTTCGGTTTGCTCGTCGTGCCGCTGGTGTAGAGAATCATCGCGCGGCGGTTCACGTCGATGTCCGGCAGCGGCTTCGCAGCGCCTTGGATGGAGTTCACGAGGACGAGACGGATACCCAGTCGCTCACACAGCGGTGCGATCTTGTCGGTATCCGCGATGACGATGCTTACCTGCGAATCCGTGAGCGCATACTCCCACTCCGATTCGGTCGCCGACAAGCAAATCGGCAGCTTGATGCCGCCCGCCCGCCAGATGCCCCACTGTGAAGCGGTGTATTCAGATCCCGGCGACACCAGCAACGCTACGCGGGCCTCCTGTAGATCGTTTTGATCACCCAACAACGCCGACGCGATCTCCGCCGAGCGATCCAAGAGTTGCTGATAAGTGTGCGAGGCCTCCGACGTGCGAAACGCAGTGCGGTCGGCAAACGAGCGTGCTCGGGCGATGAAGGGAAGGTCAGGCATGGGTGGAATGGCTTCTGGCTACAGCGAAGTTGCAGAAAAATCCATCTCGCCTTTCATGACGAGCCAGTGGCCAGGGAAGGTGAAGGGTAGTCATGGGCTTCAGCCCGTGACGGCAGCGAAAAAATGACGAAACCACAATGGCGAATGAGGAATGAATGACGAAGCCCTTCATTGGGACTTCATTCATCATTCCTCATTCTGGTTTCGTCATTCCACCACCATCTCGCC
>JBKCXA010000057.1:0-7056 GCA_046316935.1 Prosthecobacter sp. | reverse complement strand
AAGCCGAAGTCGATCTTGCGGCCATACGCAGCGGCTTTTTCGGACATCACACGCATCGTGTCGGCAATGCGGTCCTCCGTCTCGGGCCACATGAGGAAGACATCGCAATGCTTCGCGCACAAATCCTGCGCCGCAGGCGAGATGCCGCCGAAATACATCAGCGGGCCGCCATTCTGTTGGTAGGGTTTCGCGGGCTCCGTGGTCGGCAGCGTGATGTCGTAGAATTTGCCTTTGAACTCATACGGGCCGTCGGTGCGCCACAAGCCTTGAAGGATCTGGATGATCTCGCTGGAGCGGTCGTAGCGCGTTTGGTTGTCCTCTTTAATGCCCGGCATGTCGGAGGAGATGATGTTGATGGTGAGGCGGCCCTTGAGGATGTGATCGAGCGTGGAAAGCGCCCGCGCCAGCATCGGTGGCCACACCTCACCCATGCGCAGAGCCACGAGCAAATTGATCTGCTTCGTCTGCGATGCCATCGCAGAGGCAAAAGCCATCGCGTCCTGCCCTGCGATCCAGCCGGAGGGAAGCAGGATGTTTTGATAGCCAAGCGCATCCGCCTTCCTCACAATGTCACCGCAGTGCTCGTAACTGCTGCGGATCGAGCCATCCGGCACGCCGAGGAACTCATAGTCATCGGAGCAGATGGCGGAAAACCAGGCCACTTCACATTGGCGGCCTTCAGTGCGGATCGGGATGGGGGGCATGGCGGGGAAGGGGATGAATAAGCGAGTGAGAGACTAACTCATATATTGCGGTAGCGGAATATGTGACAAGCCTTTTGTGTTTCGCTTTGGGAGCTACTTCCCCGCTCTGCGCCTTTTGATGCTTGGTAGCAGCTCTTGGTGCACCGGGGCATGATCCTCTTGTTATTTCTGAATGATGTTCGGGCTAGTTTCGCGTCGCAAGTTGTGATGGCCGGGGCTCTTCGTGAGGTTGAGGGACATTCAGCACTTGAGTCAGGCTGAGTGCCGTTTCACATGTTGCTGAGTGGCTGGTTAATTGGGGCAGAAAGGTAAAGCTGTGGACAAGAGTGGTGAGCACATATGCGCTTTGTGGAGAAACATTTGCTTTTAGTAACTGTATGCGTATATGCGCATAAAAAGAATCCATGTTCTCATCATGACTCCGAAGCGACTCTTCATCCTCATCGCCGCGCTGGCAGCGCTGCTGGCAGGTTTGCAGATGAGCCGGCAAGGCTGTCCGGCCTGCGTGCTGCTGCCGAAGAGCCCGGAGGAAGTTCAGACCGCTCAAACCAACTCCACCACCCCAAAACCATGAAAATCGAAAACGCTATCCGCGCCCTCGCGGGCACCATGATCCTCACCAGCCTTGCGTTGGCGCACTACGTGAGTCCGAACTGGCTCTGGCTCACCGCGTTTGTCGGCGCTAACCTGCTGCAATCCGCCTTCACGGGCTTTTGTCCGGCGGAGACGGTGCTCAAAAGACTCGGCATCGGCGGCTCGTGCTGCACGAAGCCCTGATTCACCTCCGATCTTCTCCTCGCGATGAAACTCCTCTCACGCCTCCTCCCCGTCCTCGTGCTGGCCGCTTGCGGTCGGCATGAGCAACCCCCCGCTCCAGTTCCTGCCTTGCCCAACGTGACCGTGAAGGCCGAGGCGGCGAAATGGAGTACTCACGCGGCGGTGGAGGAGGTCGTGGGCACGGTGCGTTCCAAAAAACGCGCCATGGTCGAGGCGAAGGTCAGCGGTCGCGTGCTCGACTATACCGCCACGCCGGGTGCGATGGTGAAGGCGGGCGATTTGCTCGCACGGCTCGATGTGCAGGAGATCCAGGCGAAGGTCGATCAGGCCCGTGCGATGCTCGACCAGGCGAAACGCGACTTTGATCGTCAAAAGCAGCTCATCGCCAGCAACGCGACCACGCGGCAGGAGTTCGATGCGGCGGATGCTCGCGTGAAAATCGGCACGGGAGCCGTCAGCGAGGCCGAAACGATGCTCAGCTATGCCAAAGTCACCGCACCCTTCGACGGCGTGGTCACACGCAAGCTGGCGGATGTGGGCGACCTCGCCATGCCGGGCAAGCCGTTGCTTGAAATCGAAGCGCCGACCTCGCTGCGCTTTGAAGCTGATCTGCCGGAGGCGATTTTGGATCGCGTGAAGCTCGGCGAAAAGATGCCGGTGCGTCTCGCGAAGGTCATCGAGGGCACGGTGAGCGAAATCTCGCCGGTGGCTGACCCGGTGAGCCGCACGTTCAATGTGAAACTGGATCTTCCTGCGACGGAAGGCCTGCGCACGGGGCAGTTTGGTCGCGTGTCCGTGCCGGTGGCGGAGACGAAGCTGCTGCTGGTGCCGCAAAGCGCCGTTTTGAAGCGTGGGCAGAGGGAGATCGTGTTTGTGGCGTAGGATGGCAAAGCCGCGCTGCGGCTCGTGAAGACTGGCAAGGTGCTCGACGGCCGTGTCGAGGTGCTGTCCGGCATCGAGGAAGGTGAACAGGTCATCGTGAGCGACATCGCACGTCTCGCCGACGGCCAACCCGTGACCGTGCAGCCATGAGCGAAGCCCAAAACCATTCTTTCGGCATCGCAGGCCGCATCGCGGCGGCGTTCATCGATTCAAAGCTGACGCCGCTGGTGATCATCGCGTCCGTTTTGCTCGGTGCTGCGGCGGTGGTGCTGCTGCCACGTGAGGAGGAGCCGCAGATCAAGGTGCCTATGATCGATGTCATGGTCGCCATGCCAGGATCGACCGCGAAGGAGATCGAGGAGCGTGCCACGCGGCCGATGGAGAAGCTGCTGTGGGAGGTTCCCGGCGTGGAATACCTCTACAGCACCTCACGCGACAGCGAGAGCCTCGTCATCGTGCGCTTCAAGGTGGGCGAAGATCCCGAGCGCAGCCTGGTGAAGATCACCGAGAAGCTGCGCTCGAACTTTGACCGCATGCCGATGGGTGTCACGATGCCGATTATCAAGCCGAAGAGCATCGACGACGTGCCGATCCTCGCGCTCACCTTTCACAGCGCCCGCTATGATCATCTCACGCTGCGTCGTTTGGCCGCGCAGGTGGATGAATCGATTAAACAGGTGCCGCTCGTGGCGGAGACGACCTTGCTCGGTGGATCGCGTCGCGCGGTGCGTGTGATGCTCGATCCCGTGAAGCTCGCCAGCCGCAATCTGAGTCCCGCGGGCCTCGTGCCGATGCTGCAGCAGTCGAATCGCCAATTTCGTGCCGGCGGCCTCACCACGGGCAATGACGAGGTGCTCGTCGAAACCGGTGCTTTCCTCAAAACAGCGGAAGATGTCGGCAATGTCGTTATCGGTGTCTTCAGTGGTCGTCCGGTGTATCTGCGCGAGGTCGCCGAGATCGTCGATGGTGGCGAGGAACCGACGCAGTATGTGTTTCACGGCTCCAAATCGAGCGAAGAGCCTGCGGTGACGCTCAGCATCGCCAAACGTCCCGGTGCGAACGCGATCAGCGTGGCGGATGAAGTGCTGCACAAGGTCGAACTGCTCAAAGGCAGCGTCATTCCGGCAGATGTGAGCGTGAGCATCACACGCAACTACGGCGAGACCGCGGCGGAGAAGTCGAACGAGTTGCTGCTGCACATGGGCATCGCGGTGTTCAGCGTAGCGATCCTGATCTGGCTCACGCTCGGCTGGCGGGAGAGCGGCATCGTCGCGGTGGCGATTCCGGCCACGCTGGCGCTCACGTTGCTGATTTTCTACCTCTACGGCTTCACGCTGAACCGAATCACGCTCTTCGCGCTGATCTTCAGCATCGGCATCCTCGTCGATGATGCCATCGTAGTGGTGGAGAACATCGTGCGGCACTTTCATCTGCCGCAGAACAAGGGGCGCAGTTGGAGCGCCATCGCCGTCGAGGCTGTGGGTGAAGTTGGGAATCCTACCATCCTCGCCACCTTCGCCGTGATCGCCGCCGTGCTGCCGATGGCCTTCGTAGGCGGCCTCATGGGCCCCTACATGCGCCCGATCCCGATCGGGGCGAGTGCCGCGATGTTTTGGTCGTTGTTGATCGCGTTCATTGTAACGCCGTGGGCTTCGATTCGGATTTTGGGCTGGTTTCGTCGGACGGGTCAGACGAGTCCGACTGGTCCGACAGATGCGCATGGCAATGCGGAGGACTTCTTTACGCGCATCTACCGCAAGATGATGGGACCGCTCATTCATCACACCGGCTGGCGCTGGATGTTCCTCATCGGCATCACCGTGCTGCTGCTTGGCTCGATGGCGACCGTCGGCATCGGCTGGGTGAAGGTGAAGATGCTGCCCTTCGACAACAAGAGCGAGTTCCAGGTGATCCTGAACATGCCGGAAGGCTCTTCTTTGGAAAAAACAGCCGCCGTAGCCCGCGAGATGGCTGCGGCGATCCGCACCGAGCCGGAGGTCACGGATTATCAGGTCTATACCGGTGTCGCCTCGCCCTACAACTTCAACGGGCTCGTGCGGCACTACTTCATGCGTCGCGGCGCGAACGTGGCGGACATCCAGGTCAATCTCGTGAACAAGCATGAGCGCAAGGCGCAGAGCCACGACATCGCCAAACGCGTGCGTCCTGCCGTGGCGGCCATCGCGGAGCGTTATGGTGCCCGCGTGGCCATCGCCGAGGTGCCGCCAGGGCCGCCGGTGCTGCAAACGCTCGTCGCGGAGATTTACGGACCCGATGACGATGCGCGTCTGAAGCTCGCCGAAAAGGTGAAAACGATCTTCAAGACCACTCCGGGCGTCGTCGATGTCGATTGGTACATCGAAGCCGATCAGAAGAAGGCCCGCTTCATCATCGACAAGGAAAAAGCCGCGCTGCACGGCATCAGCGCCGCCACGATCTCGCAAACGCTCAAGATCGCCGTGGATGGTGAAAGCGTCGATTTGCTGCATCAGCCCGCCGAGAAGGAAGACGTCAACATCCGCCTCGAACTGCCCCGCAGTGCCAAAACCACGCCGGAGGAGCTTTTGGCCCTCCGCGTGCGCTCCGGCGATGCCAACGCACTGCCCGAGCCCGGTGCCAGCGGCTCGCCACTCGTGCCTCTGCGTGAGCTGGTGAAGGTGGAGCACGTCACCGTCGAAAAAAGTCGCTACCACAAGAACCTCATGCCCGTGACCTACGTCATCGGGGATGTCGCCGGTGTGGTCGAAAGCCCTGTGTATGCCATCTTCCAGATGAACGAGGCGCTCAAGAAACTCGACACGCGCGAGTTCGGCGGCAGCGGCGCGGAATTGAAGATCCTCAACGCCTCGATGCCCTTCAGCGACGACGAGCCGTCGATGAAGTGGGACGGCGAGTGGCACATCACCATCGAGGTCTTTCGTGATCTCGGCGCGGCCTTCGGCGCCTGTTTGATCCTCATCTACGTGCTCATGGTCGGCTGGTTCCGCAGTTTCATCACGCCAGCGATTGTCATGATCGCCATTCCGTTCTCGCTGGTGGGCATTTTGCCCGCGCACGGGCTGCTCGATGCCTTCTTCACCGCCACGAGCATGATCGGCTTCATGGCCGGTGGCGGCATCGTGGTGCGAAACTCGATCATCCTCGTCGATTTCATCGAACTGCGCATCCGCGAGGGCATGCCGCTGAGCGAAGCCGTGATCGACGCCGGAGCCGTGCGCTTCCGTCCGATGCTGCTAACCGCCATGGCCGTCGTCGTCGGAGCCGCCGTCATCCTCGCCGATCCGATCTTCCAAGGTCTTGCCATCGCATTAATGGCCGGTGAAATCGCAAGCCTGTTCATCAGCCGCATGGCCGTGCCGGTGTTGTATTACATGGCGAACAAGCATTCCCATCCTGATCCGCTTCAGAGCCGTTCGTGAACGCTGAGATTCTCCGGTGGTGGGTGATCGGCGTCCACATCGTGCACCTCGATCACCTGGCCGTCGTCCATGCTGGCGATGCGGTTGGCGTGGTGGAAGATGCGATTGTCGTGGGTGACGATGAGCACGGCGCGGTCCTGGCCGCGGGCGACGTGCTCGAAGAGTTCCATGACGATGTGGCCGTTTTTCGCGTCGAGTGCCGCGGTGGGCTCATCGCAGATGATGAGGCGCGGTTCATGAACGAGCGCACGAGCGATGGCGACACGCTGCTGCTGGCCACCGGAGAGTTGCGACGGACGATGATGGAAGCGTTCTTTGAGCCCGACCTTGTCCAGGACCTCCTTCGCCTTCTTCTCGGCCTTCGAGGCGGAGACGCCCTGGATGAGCAGCGGCACGCTGACGTTCTCCACGCAGGTGAGCGTGGGGATCAAATTGAAGGCCTGGAAGATGAAACCGATGTTTTGAGCCCGAAAACGCGTCGTCTGGGCCTTGCTGAGCTTGCGGAGGTCATGACCGAAAACATTCAATTCGCCCTCATCGGCGGCCAAAGTGCCGGCAATGATGCTGATGAGCGTGGTTTTGCCACAGCCGGAGGGGCCGACGAGCATGGTGATGTCCCCGCTGCGCACATCGAGGTCGATGCCCTTGAGCACTTTGATGCGTGATTCGCCATCGCCGAAGCTTTTCGAGATGCCGCGAAGCCGGGCGGCGAGTTTGGCGTCGTCTTTCGTGCTCATCGGCTAGCTGCGGAAGACCATGGCGGGGTCGAGTCGGCTCACACGCCAGATGCCGAGCAAGGCGGCGAGCGTGCAAATGCCCAGGATGACCGCGAGCACGGCAAACGGCACAAACTCGGGCATGTAAAAAGGCGGCTGCTCGTTCTTCAAGGCGCCGAAGGCAAAGCCGGCGGTGCCCAGCAGGCCGATGCCGTAGCCGATGATGCCGACGGTGAAGGCCTGCGTGATGAGCATGAGGCAAAGCGTGCCGTTTGAGGTGCCCATGGCCTTCAAGGCGCCGAGGTGACGCATGTTTTCGAGCACGAAGGAATAAAACGTCTGACAGCTCACCGCGACGCCGACCATGAGGCCGACGATGACGGTGATGCCGAAGGAGATGGGGATGCCGGTGTTTTTGATGTACCACCACACGGTGGAGACATTGAAGTTCGTGGTGGGCTCGCCGCGCACCTGGCCGACGAACTCGTCAAAAGAGGCCTCGCGGTTGGTGAAGGCCTTGAGGCCGGTTTCGCGGCGGATGTCGGCGATGGCTTGATC
>JBKCXA010000056.1:0-7344 GCA_046316935.1 Prosthecobacter sp. | reverse complement strand
CACGGTGTGCCAAACGCCTGCAACAAATGCCACACGGATAAAACGACGGATTGGGCGCTGGAGGCCGCGAACAAGTGGTGGGGCCCGAAAATGGAGAAGCGCAAGACTCGCGTGCGGGCTGATTTGATCGCCAAAGCCCGCCAAGGCGATGATTCGGCCCGCGATGGTCTTGTGGCGCTGCTTTCGAGCGATGAAATCCCTTACTGGAAAGCAAGCGCGGCCGTTTTGCTCGAGCGCTGGATCGGCGAGCCGGCGGTGCAGAGCGCGGTGACGGCGCAGTTGCAGCATGCGCATCCTCTCGTGCGTCAAAGCGCCGTGCATGCGCTGGAGGCAATGGCTCCGAGTGGTGCCATCCGCTCGCAAATCGAGCCGCTACTGGATGATCCCGTGCGCAGCGTCCGCTCCACCGCCGCGTGGGCGCTACGTGATTCGTTGAACCTCGATTCCACTGCCGGCAAAGATCTGCTGCACATGCTCTCGCTGAATCTCGACCAGCCAAGCGGCCAGATGCAGGCGGGGCAGTTTTGGTTTGCGCGGGGCAATCATCCGAAGGCCATCGAGCACATGGAAAAGGCCATTTTGTGGGATCCGAACTCACCGCCCTTTCATCACGACCTCGCCATGATCTACAGCGTCACTGGCCAGACGAAGCTGGCGATTGCCAAGATGCGTGACGCCATCCGAGTGGCACCGAAGCATGCCGAGTATCATTACGAGCTAGGCCTCGCCCTCGCCGAAACCGGGGACATCCAGGCCGTCATCACGTCGCTGGAGGAGGCGGTGCGTCTCGACCCACTTTTGGCGCGTGCCTGGTATAATCTGGGACTAGCAAAAAACAGCCTCAACGATCCCGAAGGCGCGATGGCAGCCCTTTTGCGCGGTGAAGGCGCAAACCCTGGCGACCCCGCCATTCCTTACGCCCGCGCCACGATCCTCGCTAGGCTCGGCCGTGCTCCCGAGGCGCTGCAAGCCGTCGAAAAGACCCTCATGATCCAGCGTGACCATCCGGAAGCTCTTCAGATGAAGATGATGCTTATGCGGCGGTGAGGCCCGCGAATGCTCAATCGCCCTTTTTCCATTCCTCGCCCTCGTCGTCATCGTCATCGAGATGGCCGTAGCCGTCGTCGTAGGTGTCGCTGTTCGGTTTGATGCCGGACTGGTTGGCGATGGCGTCGATGTCGGCATCGGAGATGTCCTCGAAGTCATCGTCGTCATCATCCTCCGCGGAAGCCTCGGAGGCCGCGGCAGCTTCTTTGGCCTCCTGGCCCTGCTTTTCGATCTTGGCGAGCGTCTCGGTCATGTCCTCCACAGCCTCCCAGACCTCGGCGGCGACGTAAATCGGTGCATTTTGCTGCACGGCGAGGGCGATGCTATCGCTGGGGCGGGCGTCGAGCTCGACAAGTTTCTTGTTATGAAGCTGGTTCTCCGCGGTGATGATCAGGCGGGCGTGAAACACGCTGCCTTTCATGTGATTGATGATCACCCGCTCGACCTTGGCTCCAAAGGCCAGCAGGATGTGGCCTACAAGGTCATGCGTGAGGGGACGCTCCTTGTTCACGCCACGCATGAACATGGAGATGGCCGCGCCGACGGTTTCATCGACGTAGATGACGAAGACCTTCTCGGCGTTGCCGATGAACACAGCAAAACTGCCTTCCAGAGGCAAAACGGCCCGCACCTGCACTTCGACGACTTCAGAGTTCATGCCGTGATTAAATCGCACCACGGGCGGATGGCAAACGACGTGTGCGTTTTCTGCCTCAGCCGGCCTTTTGCAGGCCAAGATCAAGGTAGCGGCGGGAAAGCTCGACATACTTCAGCGCCAGTTTTGCATTCGCCGCCATCTCCTCCCGCGTGAGGGGGCGCACCACCTTCGCTGGTGAACCCACGACCAAGGAGCCCTCGGGGATTGACGCCCCTTTGGTGACCAGCGCCCCGGCAGCAATGATGCATCGCGGACCGATTTGCGCTCCGTCGAGGATGACCGCACCCATGCCCACGAGCACCTCATCGCCCACGGTGCAGGCATGCACCACCGCACGGTGCCCCACGGTGACTCGGTCTCCGAGCACGCAGGCAAAATCATCGCTCACATGCAGCACACTGCCATCCTGTACGTTGGTCTGGTCCCCCAGGACAATGCGGTTGATGTCACCGCGCAGCACGGCGGTGTACCACACGCTGGACTCCTGGCCGATCTCCACACCACCCAGCACCACGGCTCCGGGAGCGATGAAAGCGCTCGGATGCACGGAGGGGGCGGCATCGCGAAGCAAGAATTTTTTCAAATTTTGCGGGGAGGTTGGAGCAAGCATGGTGTGATTTTTATGTTTGACGGGACTGCGATGAACAAGTCATAGATCGTCTCAATCCCGCATAAATAAAGGCAGGGAACAGCAACCAACAAACATCCACTCCTCAATCATGAACAAAGCTCAGCTTATCGAACAAGTGCAGAAGGCCCTCGGCGGCGAAACCTCCAAGCGCGCCGCCGGCGACGCTCTTGAGGCCGTCCTCAACTCCATCGCCAAAGGTGTGAAGAAGGGCCCGGTGCAGTTGATCGGTTTCGGCACCTTCAAGCCCATCTCCCGCAAGGCCCGCACCGGCCGCAATCCGAAGACCGGCGCCGCGATGAAGATCAAGGCCTCGAAGTCCGTGCGCTTCGTGCCCTCCTCCGCTCTCAAGAAGTCGCTGTAATCAGCGTCCCGAGGATTCGTCACCCAAAAGAACAACCCGCGGCCTCACGGCCGCGGGTTGTTTGCTTCTCAAGAAGGGTTGTCAGCGAGCCGAGGTCATTTTTTGCCGCCGGCCGCTTCCTGGCGCAGCTGCTCAAGGCGAGAGAGAGGCTTCGGTGCGGCAGGAGCGGCGGGCTTCGGCTCTTCCTTGGGCTTCGCGGCCGCCACGACCGGCGCGGCAGGAGCCGGGGCCTTGCGAGGGGCGTCGATGCGCAAGATGGAGCCCAGCGCCACGCGGTGCGTGGTGGTGCCGCCGGGGATCGGGACATCGACACGAACGAAAAGATTGCCCTGCTTGCCCACCGGGGACTTGTCCGTGGTCTTCACCTTGAAGGAGACTTCTTTGGTTTCCTTGGTGATCTCTGCGGGCTCGATCTCGATGGTGTCCGGCACGCCGAGCACGGCCGCCTTGGCCTTGCCTTCGAAGGGCTTCAGGTGCTCCAGTTTGGCGATCATGACAGTTTCCTTGCCCTGCTCCACGGCCACGAGCGGGATGGCAGGCGCGGTGAGGAAGGCGGTGGTTGTGGCCACCTCGGTGAAAGGGCTGGCGTTGTAAACGCGGCCATTGCCGGCATCGACCTCGCCCATGACGGTGTAGTTCCACTTACCATCAGCGACCGCGCCATTGGCATCGAGATTGAAAACGCACTCGTTCTGGCCTTCAGCGATGGTCTGCTCGCCGAGGCAGCTCACACCGGGAGATTTCCAGATCATGAACACGCGGATGGCATTCTTGAAGCCTTCCTTCCGCTTGGCGACGACCTTCAAATCAAGCACGCCATTCGCCACGAGTGGCACGGCGGGCTTCTCGATGCTCAGCGAGTAGGGGGCCTCATCAATGACGGCCACCGGGAGCTTGTCCTCGATCTCGGTGTAATAAACGACGTTGCCATTGCGCACGATGTCGAACTCCTGGCGGAGCTTGCCGGTGATCTTGGTGTTCGGATCGACGGCGGTGAGCTTCACCGGCACGGTCTGGTGGCCGAGCGGGGCATCGGCGGCAGCTTCGAAGAGCAGGGGCACATTGCCGAGATCCTTCGGCGCCATCTCCGTGAGGAGCTTCACACCTTGTGGCAGACCCGCCGCGTCGAATTTGAAGTCACCGCCCACATTCACACGGGAGACGTTCACCAGCGTGGCATAGCGGCCGCCTTTCGGCACGGCGATGAACTGGCGGTAGTGCGTGTCGTTCACTGTGAACTGCGGCGAGGCGAAGTAGAGCTCCGGCACGGCGGCGACGAGTTCGAGTCGATAAACGAAGTTCGGTCCGCCACGATCGAGGTGATCGGCTACACGGACGAAGTAATCGCCATCGGCGGGGATGCTCACTTTGAACTTGCTGTCCAGACGGCGACGGCCACCGCCATCGTCATTGCCGCTGAGGCTGCCGCCTTTGTCGTTGTAAACATTCACCACGCTGTCGAGCGGGGAACCGAGGCTTTGGGCAAAGGCCTGCAGCTCGAGCGTCATGCCCTTTTTGAGCGGCAGCTTGAAGTAATCCACATCACCGGGCTTCTCGATGATGCCATTGAGGGCGATGGGTTCGCCAGCGGCGGGCGACGCCTTGGCCTGCTCGTCATTCGGCTCGACTTCGAGGGCGTTGTCGAAGGTCACGAGGCGGAAGGGATTGCCGGAGGGCGCCGGTTCCTGCGACTTCGAGTAGATCATGTAACCGGGATCGATCTCAGCAGGAAGCTGGGACTCTTCTTCGAAGGAACTGTCCTTCTCAATGAAGCGCACTTTGGTCTTCGAGCCGATTTTGCCACCGGCGGGATAGACCACATCCGGGCGGCGATAGCTGCCGACATGCAAGCGGTAAAAGGAATTGCCGCTGCCGCGGTAGGAGGACTCGCGGATCATCACCGTGTAGTCGCCATCTTCCTCGGCCACATAGGAGCAATAGCCGTCCTGGCGGTGCAGGATGGTGTCGTCGCTGATGACCTTCTCGAAGCGTTCCTTGTCGATGATGGCGAGGAAGGGATCGAAAACGGTGTAGCCAAGGCGGAGGCCATCCACCTCCACCGAGAGGCGCTGGCCCTTCTTGAGCGGCACTTTGTAGTAATCGACGTCCTCGTTGGTCACGAGACCTTCGACAGTTTGGTTCAGTTGAAGGACCTGCGGGGTCTCAAACTCGCTGTTCGGCTCCTTTTCCTCCACGTTCGGGAAGATGCCCACGAAGAACTGGCGGGCGTGGGAGATGCCGGTCTTCGTGCGGATTCGCATGAGATGGTTTCCGGGCGGCACATCCGGGGCGATGGCGATGGTGAGATCCACTTTGTTCTTCTCCACCTTCTCGACGCTCTTCTGCGTGAAGCCGGGGGAGAAGAAGATGAGGCTCTCAAAGTCATCGAGGCGGCTGCCGGTGACGGTGAGCTTCACCTCCGTGCCACGCTGGCCGCCATTCGGCTTCGTGGTGGAGAATTCCGGGTAGGAGGCAAACAGGCTCGCCGAGGTGGCAAAAGCCGCCGTGCCGAGGAGGATGGTGCGGAGTGAGGACATGAGGAGTCGTTTTGGGGTCGGCGAACATACGGGCGTCCGCCTGGGAAAATTGCTTTTGAGGCCAAAGATTGCGCCGGACGAGTCTGCTGGCAAACAAAGTGGCACCTCAGGCCTGGCGCGGCAGCCTTTCCAAGGCCTCCGCAGGCAGCTCCACCATCTTTTGGCGGCCGCTGGCCCCTCGAAGCAGCGTAATCGCGCCTTTCGAGACATCGAGTTCCTTCGCCAGAAACCGCACGAGTTCCTCGTTGGCTTTTCCATCCACCGGCGGGGCGGCCAGCTTCACCAGAAGCACCGGACGGCCCTTCTCATCCGCCGTCCAGCCGGCAAATTCCGATTTCCGCGCATTCGGGGACACGCGCAGGGCTAGTTGGGCAGGGGGACTCATCGCGGCACCTTCAAGAGAGCATCCGGCGGCGCAACTCCGGCGTGGGCATCAGGCAGGTCTCATGCTTCCCGAACCACCGGTAGCGGTTCCGCGCCACGAAGGCATAGGCGGCATCGCGAAGGCTCCGCGGGATCATTTTGCCTAAAAGAGCCAGTTTCCATGCCCCGCCAAGCCTGCGGGCGATCTCGATCACCGCATCGCTTTTGCGGAAGGCCCGCTCCCGCGTCACCAGCAGCATCGTGTCCGGCGCGTCGGCATCCAGGCCATTCGCTGAATACAGCCGGCGGCCCAGATCGCTCTGGATCGGGGCAAAGTGAATGCGCCCCGCCGTATCGTGAGCCACCACGAACCGCACCGCGCCATCGCAGAGATGGCAGACGCCGTCAAAGAGCAGCACGCATTCACAATCGGCAGGGAGATCGGTCACGGCCGACCGATACACGCTGGGCTGGAGATGGGTCAAGCAGGCACGCAACCCCACAAGCTCCTGACGAAAAAAACCTCGCGCCCGCCGCCGGGACATCCCAGATTGGCCGCATGTCACTCGACTACCGCGATTACATGCGCGAGCAGCCCGCCACGCCCGCGTCATCCTTCACCAGCCTGGTGAAGGGGCTGTCCGCCTTCGCGTGGGTGATGACTGCCATCAGCGCGGTGTTTGTGGCGCAGTTTTTTTCCGAGACGCTCTCGCCCGTCATGCTGGAAGGGGCGGTGAGTTTGCGAAAACTGGCCGCCGGGCAGTTCTGGACGCTGGTGACCTACATGTTCGTGCATGGCAGCGTGGGCCACTTCCTGCTGAACATGCTGATGCTGTGGTTTGTGGGCCGGCAGGTGCAGAATCTCTTCGGTGGACGGCACTTCCTGCAGATCTTTTTCCTCAGCGGCATCGCCGGCGCGGCACTTGAAATGGCGGTGAACGGCTTTGTGCATGGCGACACGATCACGCCGCTGGTCGGTGCCTCCGCTTCAGCCTTTGGCCTGCTCATGGCGCTGGCCGTGCTGCTGCCGGACGAGCAGATCACCGTCTTCATCTACTTTATCATTCCCGTGCCCATGCGTCTGTGGACGCTGGCCAAGGCGCTCGTGGTCATGCAGACTTTCTTTGCCGTGGCCGGGCTGCTATTTCCGGCGTGGCTCCCGGAGGGCTTGAGGATCGCCTACTTCGCCCATCTCGGCGGCGCATTTGTGGGCTGGTTCTACGCCCGGGCGCTGGGCTATGGCGGGCGGCCGATGACCTACCGCAGCCAGTGGCAGCCAGAGCCGCAAAGACGCCGCGCTCCAGCACATGTGGGTGCCCGGGCCCGTGTGCAGATGGATTTCGAAGAATCTGCGGCGTCCACAAGTGCTGGCAGACGTCCGGTGGAGCCGGATCTCGAAGCCGAAGTGAACGACATCCTCGACAAGATACTCGTCGAGGGCATTGGCAGCCTCACCGAGGCGGAAAAACGCCTGCTGGAAAGGGCCAGCGCCGAAATCCAGCGCCGTGACACCACCGGTCCCCTGGGCTGAAACGCATTTCCAAGGCCTCCACGCCGATGTTTTCCACGCGTGCGCTCTCCATCGCCCTGCTGATCCTGCTTATCGTGGGAGCGGGTGCGCTCATCCGGCAATGCCGCCGGCCGCCTGCCGTGCTGCCCAAGCCACCGCCTCACCAAGCACTGCCTGAGGAATAGCCGGGCCACGAACAACGCGGCTTGCCAGCGTGAAGGCTTCATCGTTAAGTAC
>JBKCXA010000055.1:0-2145 GCA_046316935.1 Prosthecobacter sp. | reverse complement strand
CATCTGGGTTGTCTCAGCTTCTGCGGCCGAAGTCTCCGTTAGCAGCCTCAGCGAGCTTCAAAAAGCGCTCGCCACCGCAAAAGCGGGCGATGTCGCGCGCCTCGATAAAGGCAGTGAGATCGCGCTGAAGGACACGCAGGTCGTCGTGCCGGAGAAAGTCACGCTTCAAGGCGAAGGTGCCACCATCACCGCGGAGCCGGTGGGTGATCGTGCGGCCATCGCGCTGCGTCCGGGCTCGCGGCTCACTAGTTTGCGCATGGTGGGGCCGAATCCGCTCTTCAAGGATATCGACTCGCAGCCCGTCCAGGCCTCCGGCTACGCGGTGAGCTGCGAGGACGCCGAGGTCGATCACTGCGAGATTTTGAAGTTCCAGCGCGGCGGCATCGCGTTGTTCCGCGACAGCGTGAAGGCGCACATCCATCACAATCACCTGCACGACATCGCCGCGTATCCCGTGCTCATTGGCAACGGCAGCGGCGACGGCCATGTCATCGAGCACAACCGCATCGAGTGGGCCTGGCATGCCATCGCCAGCAACGGCTCGCGCGGCAGCGGCTACACCGCCCGCTTCAATGAGTTCGTGCGCGTGCCGAGGCCGAAGGCCTTCGAGGCCAGCGGTGCCTCGCCGCCGAACTGGTGCCTCGACACGCACGAGAACAACGGCGCGGCCACCAAACCACCGCGACCCGCCACGCGACTGCTCATCGTGCACGACAACGTCTTCCTCGCTCATCCCGACGTGAAAATCGGCGACGGTGGCGAACTCCTCACCACCAACGGCCCTTACCCGAAGCACGACATTTACGTCGGTGCCTGCCCCGGCGTCACCACCACCGTGGACATCCACCACAACCGCTTCATCATGCATGAGAAGACCGGCTCAAAGGAAAAGTTTAAACCCTACGGCCGCGCCATCCGCCTCGTCGGCCTCCAAGGCCATCCCGCCCTCGAAGACGATCCCCAGCCGCCGAAGGACACGTGGAAGGTGAGCATTCACGACAATGTGTTTGGCGGAAGAAACTAACCCCGGCATGCCTTCATTGATCCAAACACTGTCACCCGAGCAAATTGAGAGCTTCATCGGTAGCTTGCCCTACACGGTCATCCATCTGGATGGCAGTTGGGATGGTTATCGGCAAATACTGGAGAAGACCATGCTCAAGGTCGCTGCGGAGACTCAGCGACACCGCCTTCGGCTATATTGACGTGGATGCATGCCAGGATCACGCCCGAGCCATTGGCCTGACCAATGTCCCCGCCTGCTGCTATTACCGGGGCCGAGAGTTGATGGCCACGGTCATTGGCATGCGTCAGGATATTGCCGCCAATCTCGAGTTGATTCGCGTCGGCAAGGTTCCGGACATGTCCAACCGGATGAGCAACAAATAGGAAGCTCGAACATTCGTTCACCACTCCGCCCTTGGCGAAGGCATGAGGCCTCTGCAAAGATGCTTGATGCTCCGATTTCATTTCCTCGCCCTCATGGTCATCTTCTGCCGCCACGTCGTGGCAGCGGAGTATCAATGGTCGGCCGAGGTTCCGGGCGTAGTCAGCGAGGAGACGGGCAAGGCACCGCGGGCGTTTTTGTGGCTGCCGGTGAAGACGGAGCGGGTGAAGGGGCTCGTATATGCGCCGCAAAACATGCTGGAGCAGCCGATCCTCGAAAGCGCGGCCTTTCGCGCGGCGCTAACGCGGCTCGATTTTGGCCTTTTGTGGATCACGCCTTCGCCGGGCGGGGCGACGACGTTTGGAAGAGCGGAGCAGGCGGCGATTGAAGGCACGATTCAGGCGCTCGTGGTCGAGTCGGGCTACGAAAGTCTCATCGCTGCGCCGCTGGTGCCGATGGGGCATTCGGCGGCGGCGGAGATGCCGTATCTCATGGCGGCGCGCATGCCGCATCGCGTGCTGGCGGGCATTTCGCTCAAAGGCGCGTGGCCGGAGAAGCAGCCGTGGGTGAAGGCCTTTGGCGAGAGCGGCGTGCCGCTGCTCTGGGTGAGCGGCGAGTATGAATGGGCCGATGAGCGGGCGGGCAAGGCGCAGGCCTTTCGCCAGAAGTATCCGAAAGCGCCGCTCTCGATGCTTGTCGATGCCGGTGGAGGTCATTTTGATCATCATCCGGCGCTCACGCAGTTCCTCGCCGACTAC
>JBKCXA010000054.1:0-6499 GCA_046316935.1 Prosthecobacter sp. | reverse complement strand
CCTTTGCCGAAGTAGCTGGAGATCTTGTAATCGGCGGTGCCATTGTCATTCCAGAAGAAGCTCTGGTAACGCTCATCGGCATGGTTCAGCGCGGTGGAGGCCCCGGTGAAGAGATAATACTCTTCGGAGCGATGCTGCGCGGCTCCCGTGTTGGTCAGCGTGACGGTGAGGTTGAGCAAATGCTCGTCGCTGGAAGCTCCCTCGGTCAGCGTGTAGGTCTTTTTCACCCGGATGCCCTCGGCGGAGGTGCCTTCAAAGCTCACGGAGCGGTCGCTTTGCTCCAGCATCTGATAGGTGATCGTGTCCACACCGGCTGGCTCGCGGCGCAGCGCACCGATGGCCTCCAGCGCATGCTCATTGAGCGTCACATGGTCGTTTCCGGCCAAAACGGCGCGGGTGACGCCACCCCCCTTCGTGCTGAACTCATACGTCACTGTGCCGGCGGTGAGCGAGTGCTTCTGCTCGGGCGTGGAAGGCGCGGCAACGGCCTGCGGAGCGGGTTTGGCGGCATCGGCGGCGGGTGCCGCGGGCGCGTTTTTGGGAGCCTCGGCCTTCTTCTTGGCCTGCTCGGCGATCCGCTGGGCCTCGACCAGCTTCTGGTTCTCCTGCATGTAGTAGAAATTCACCCCCATGAGGAGAATGCAGGTGATGATGACGATCCAGCCTTTGCGATCCATGAACGTGTGAAGAGGGGAGAGTGAGAGTTTCGGGAATTAGCGGGCCGGATGAATGGCCGTGAATGCGCCGGTGGCGACGGAAAAGTGAGGAATCATTTGGATTTCAGGCCCCCGGCTTCGGCGGCACCGGATCGTGGCCGTGACCGCCCCAAGGCTGGCAGCGGGCGATGCGGCAAAGGCCCATCCATGAGCCGCGGAGCACGCCGTGGGTCTCGACGGCCTCCAAAAAGTAGGCTGAGCAAGTCGGCGTGTAGCGGCAGCCGGAGCCGGGACCTCCAAAAGCATGAATCACCGGGGAGATGAACTTTTGGTAAAAGCGGATGAGGACTCGAATGACCGCTTTCATAACGTGGAAGGGGCGGCGGGAGCCTCGGGAGGCGGAAGGAGGATGCCGAGTCGTTTGGCCAGCCTCAGCCAGTCACGCTCCAAATCCTGCAAAGTAGCCTCCGGGGCACGCCAGCGGCCGATGATGACAAACTGCCATCCGGGGGCGATTTCCGCCCGGTGCGCCCGAATGATCTCCCGCAGGAGCCGACGGACGCGATTGCGCTTCACAGCAATGCCCACTTTTCTGCCTGTGATCAGGCCGTAGCCGAATTCGGCCACGTTTTCGTCCCTGAGGACGCCCAAAACGAGATACTTGCCCGCATAACTTGAACCCTTTTCCCTCACGCGAGCAAAGTCGCTCGCGTGCTTCAACCGCAGATGGGAGGGGAGGCGCATGCCCGGCGGGCGGAAAATCAGGCGTGCTGCTGGATGTGGCGCTTGAAGTGCACTTCCACACCCTTCGGCAGGAGGCGCTTGCGGCCAGCGGCGCGGCGGCGGCGCAGGATGTCACGGCCATTGGCGGTCTTCATGCGGGCGCGGAAACCGAACTGCTGTTTCCGGGTGCGCTTGGAGGGTTGGTAGGTCCTGAAGGTCTTGGGCATGGTGTTCTGGGGTGGTTAAAGAGTTCGCCGGAGGGAGATGAATGATCCGAGGACATGCCGCAGAGGCCATGTACCCGGAAAAAGGGGCGGGAGACTACCGGGCACGCCTGTTTTGTCAATCAGTGCTTCTTGGAATGTCCCTGGCCGGGCGAAGGGCCCCGGATTCTCACCCAGTCTCAGAAGCGCGGGGTGTAGTTTGGCGGGGCTGGCTCGACGATGAGCTTGTAGAAGTTTCGGGCCCCATCCTGCTCTTCGGGAGGACATGGGAGCCAGAGCTGGCGTTTTCCATTCACCACAGGGCCGAGCACCGGCTCGACATCGAGCACTTTCCAGGTGCCCAGATTCGTGGATACACCGAGACGGAAAACGACATCGGAGACATTCTCAGGCACGCAGAAGTAGAGGCCGCCGACGTTGGCGGGCAGCAGCGGGTGGCGGCCAAAGGCAAGGCGGGGCAGCTCCGCGGTGTCCGGTGTCGCCGGATCGAGTTCCAGAGCGTAGCGGAGCAGATTCGGGACGCCATGGCCACCAGGATCGGCATGGGGCGCGGTGAGACCCGCGGTGATGGCGGCTGGCGTGAAGTTTTGGCCGGTCCAAGTGGAGAAAACATCGGGCGTGGTGACGGTGAGCACCGCTGGATCGCTGGTGGCCGTGCCGTAGGCATTCGTGGCGGTGAGCTGATAGCTCCCAGCATCAGCGGCAGTGGCCTGAGCAAGGGTGAGGACGGCCTGGGTTTGCCCGGCGACGGGCTGCGTGCCTTTCTGCCATTGAAGAGCAGGAACCGGGAAGCCTGCCGCGTGAGCACGGAAGACCGGGCCGCTGTAGCCAGCGAATATCTCCTGGCTCTCTGGCTTGAGCACGATGCGTGGCGAGGTGTAGGCACGCAGAGCGATCACCCCATGCTCATGAGCGGCGATGTCAACGATGTCCGCCAAATCGGCAGGAGGGGCTGGCAGCAGGCCCCAACTACCGGGTTCCCCGGCCGGAGAGAGCATGAAACCGCCGAATTCACTGGGCACCAGAGTCGTGCCGACCTCCGCAGACGCGGCCGGAAGGGCGAGCGGCGGGCTGTTGTAGGAGGTGTAGGGCTCCATGGGGGCCGAACTGCCTCCGGTGTCCCAGTTTCCTGAAGAGCCCCACCAGCCCTTCACCTCCCCATCCACCTCGACACAGAAGGCCTTGTTTCCCGCCGAAGCCAGCGCCACGACGGACTCGAGTCCGGCTGGCTCGCCCAGCCTGTTTCCGCTGCCTGGGCCGACAACCAGCAGAACTTGATTGTAGCCATAAATCGGACCGTTTTCTCCGGCCATGGGGTAGAGCCGTCCGCCAACCACTCGAGCATTTGAACCCACTGAGTAGCTGACGCGAGTGCCTTTTGCCATTCGAGCAATGCCCCACCACCATCGCTGCCGGAAGAACCACCCCACAAGATCAAATCTCCCGCCGCATGCCCCACCCGCGTCATCCGGTTCAGCGTGGTGCCGTCGTCATCGGTCACGCGGACCTGATAGACACCACGGGTGGTATGATCGACCGGGGCGAGCGTCAGGCTCGCCTGCGAGGCACCAGGAATGACCGCCCCATTGCGCAGCCACTGGTAGGAAAGCGTGCCATTGCCATTCGCTGCCACATTCAACGTCAGGCTCGGCATCCCCAGACCCACAAGTGGCGTGGTCGGATGCGTCGTGATCGTCGGCGCGGCGCATAATTCACCCGCAGCCAGCAGCGCCAGAAGGGCGAACGGCTTCCAAAAGGTTTGGAGATGTCCTTCAGGAGTCATTGGACTAAGCATTCCATCAGAAATCCTACGAGGCGTCAATCGCTCACTTCGCAGAAAAAAGCGGAGCCGTTTCCGGCTCCGCTGATGGAAAATCGAACTGTCACGGGCGGTCTTAGACCAAGCCAGCGGCCTTGAGTGTCTTGAGAGCCCCGTTTTTGTTCACGGTCTTCAAGGCACGGGCGGTGAGCTTCACTTCAACGAATTTGCCGAGCTCAGGCACCCAGATGCGCTTCTTGCGAAGGTTAGGAAGGATGACGCGCTTCACACGCTTCGTGATGTGACGACCGATACCGCCTTCTTTCTTGGCTTTACCGCTACGATGGATGTGGTGGCCGCGAGTGACGCCGACGCCGGTGATTTGACAAACTTTGGCCATAAGATGGGTAAGGGGGTGAGAAAGGGGCGGCGATGGTAGCTACCTCGGACGATCCGTCAAATGCTTTGGCCGCTCGTTTTGGACTTCGGGAGGCCAAAAGGCCGGAAAAAGGCTATTTCAGCTCGTTCCACTTGTTCACGAGGCCGGTGCGGACGCCGCCGATCTCGTAGAGCTTGGCCTTGTCGTGGACCATTTCCTTCCGGGACAGGCCGGTGATGGCGTAGTCCTTCCGCAGGAAGATGGCCTGCTCTGGGCAGACCTCCTCGCACATGCCGCAGTAGATGCAGCGAATCATGTCGATATCGAATTCCTTCGGGCGCTTCTCCACCTTGGCCCAGGGGTCGTCGGAGGGAATCTCGCCGGGGGTGATCTTGATGGCCTTCGGCGGGCAGATGAACTCGCAGAGCTGGCAGCTCACACAGCGCTCGCGGCCGTGCTCGTCGGTGACGAGGGTGGGGGCGCCGCGGTAGTGCTCGGGGAGGTGCTCGTCCCACTTCTGCTCGGGATACTCCATGGTGACCTTCGGCTTCTTGCCGGCGATCTGGAGAAAGGTCTTCAAACCATGCGAAAGGGTGATCTTGAGGCCTTTGGCGAGCGTGGAGAGGAACCAGCGCTCGTGCCAGGCGAGCTTCGGGCGTTGAACGACAATGGTGGCCATGAGGTGCGGGAAGGGCGGCCGGGGCCGCCAGAAGGGGTTTTCGGCGCGGAGTATCCGGGCGCTGGCCGGAGCGGCAACCCGATTTTGTGAAAAGTTTCACAAGGGGGCCGCCGCAGGTGTTTTGCGACCACGCGGGCACCGCGGATGCAGCCTTGCGCTTTCCTCGCGAGCCTGTTTCTTCCGCGCCTCATGTCCAAGGCGGCCCTCAAAGATGTCACGACGAAGTTTTTCCACACCGGCAGTGCGGAGGAGCCGTTTCGCTTTGCCTGCGGCGAATCGCTCCCCGGCATCACGGTGGCCTACGAGACCTACGGGAAGCTGAACGCTTCCAAATCGAATGCCATCCTGCTCTTTCACGCCCTCTCCGGCAGCCAGCACGCCGCCGGGGTGAACACGCACGTCGAGGGCGTGGCTGATCGCTGGACGGAGGATCTGCACCACGGCTGGTGGGACCTTTTCATCGGCCCGGACAAGGCGCTCGATACGAAACGCTACTTCATCATCTGCGCGAACTACCTCGGCGGCTGCTACGGCTCCAGCGGCCCCCTTTCGATCAATCCCGCCACCGGCAAGCCCTACGGCCGCGACTTCCCCGCCGTGCGCACCAGCGATGTCGTGGCCTCTCAGCTCGCCCTGCTAGACTCGCTCGGCATCGAGAAACTGCACGCGGTGATCGGATCGAGCGTCGGCGGCCTGCTCGCCATCAACCTCGCCACGCTGCATCCGGACCGAGTGAAGCTCGTCATCCCCGTGGCCACCGGTTGCCGCACGACTGTTTTGACCCGCCTCACCCTGTTCGAGCAGGTGCTGGCCATCGAAAACGACCCGCACTTCAACGGCGGCGCCTACGCCGAGGACCAAAAGCCCGAATACGGCCTCGCGCTGGCCCGCATGATCTCGCACAAGACCTTCGTGCACCTTGATGCCATCGAGCGACGTGCCCGTCAGGATGTGAAACAAGGCGGAGACACCCTCGCGTGGTATCGCGTGCAGCACAACGTGGAGAGCTACATGCTCCACCAGGGCAAAAAATTCGTGAAGCGCTTCGACGCGAACACCTACCTGCGCATCGCCGACATGTGGCTGCGCTTTGATCCGCTGCGCGATGCCGGCGTGGACAGCTACGAGGACCTTTTCGCCCGCTCACGGGCCGCCGGGCAACACTACCTCGTCTTCAGCATCGACAGCGACTTCTGCTTCTACCCCGAGGAGCAGGCGGAGCTGGTCTCGCATCTCGAAAAGGCCGGCGTGTCTTCGATGCACATCACCGTGCACTCGGACAAAGGTCACGACTCCTTCCTGCTCGAGCCGCAGCTTTACACCCCGCACCTCGCCTACACGCTCGAGGGCCGCTGGGAGAAAAACTCCATCGACCGCACTGTGGCCGAGGTGGAGTGAGTACGGAAGATTGCAAAAAAACGCGGACCGTTTCCGGTCCGCGTTCGTGAGGGGTTCGCTGAGGTTGGCGATCACGCGTAGCTGGCCTGCGCGCCTTTGATGTCGCGCTTCTTGATCCAGGGCATCAGGCTGCGGAGGCGGGCGCCGGTCTTTTCGATCGGGTGCTTCTCGCCAGCTTTGAGCAGCTTGTTGAACTGCTTGTAGCCGGTTTCGGTCTCCTTGATCCATTCCTTGGCGAATTTGCCGGTCTGGATGTCCTTGAGAGCGGCTTTCATGCGCTTCTTGACGGACTTGTCGATGATCTTCGGACCGACTTTGACGTCGCCCCACTTGGCGGTCTCCGAGATGGAGAAGCGCATGCCGGCGATGCCGGACTCGTTCATGAGGTCAACGATGAGCTTCAATTCGTGCAAGCACTCGAAGTAGGCCATCTCAGGGCTGTAACCAGCCTCGGTGAGCACTTCAAAGCCGGCCTGGACGAGGGCGCTGGCGCCGCCGCAAAGCACGGTCTGCTCGCCGAAGAGGTCGGTTTCGGTTTCTTCCTTGAAGGTGGTCTCGATGACACCGCCGCGGGTGCCGCCGATGCCGTGCGCCCAGGCGAGGGCGATCTTCTTGGCCTGCTTGTCCGCGTTCTGATGGATCGCGATCAAGGAGGGCACGCCCTTGCCTTCGGTGTACTGG
>JBKCXA010000053.1:0-8821 GCA_046316935.1 Prosthecobacter sp. | reverse complement strand
ACGCGCCCGCCCAGCGCACGTGAGTTCGCCCACGCCCACCGGTCGCTGCCGCCCGCGGGAGCCCTGGCCCGATGCCGAAACGGTGGACTGCCATCTGCGGGCTCGCCGCGACAACCCGTTTCGAAGCAGCGCCGATGCCTGCCTCCTCTTCGACAACGAGGCCCTCTTCGAGCTCGCCCATCGCAAGTGGAACATCGAAAGCCCCACCGTTGATGATTTGAACCTCCTCATCACCGAGGCGCTCGCCGGTCTCACGGCTTCCATGCGCTTCAGCGGCTTCCTCACCGTCGAGATCAGCCTCCGCGAGCTGCTCACGAACCTCGTTCCGCAGCCCAGCCTGCACGTCCTCATGTGCTCCTTCGCGCCGCTCACGCCGCCAGACCGCAGCAAGTTTGAGGAGCTCGGCATCGAGGAGATGATCAAGTCCCTCTTCGACAACGGCAGCGTCTTCGCCGCCTGCTCGCCCATGGAAGGCCGCTTCCTCTCCACCGCCGTGCTTTACCGCGGCATCATGGACGACAAGCCGCAGGCCGACAGTGCTCTCGCCGCGATGCGCGAGTCCCTGCCGCTCACCTACTGGATTCCCACCGCGTTCAAAATCGGCTACGTCGAGCAGTCCGGCATCTCCCATCGCAAGAGCATGGTGCTCCTTGCCAACAACACCGAGATCGCCCGCGTGCTCGACCGGATTTGCGCGAACTTTGACAAGCTCTGGCAGCGCAAGGCCTTCGCCAATTGGTATCTCAATGAAGGCATGTCCGAAGAGCAGATCAATGCCCTCCGCGCCTCCGCCCAAGAGCTCATCCAGAGCTACCAGGTCGCCGAGGAGAGCGGTGCCAAGGCCAAGGTGCAGGACACGTCCGGTGACTCGCCCCGCACCTTCACCGAGGACGGCCGCGCCAGCAGCATGAGCCTCCGCGATCTCGTGGACCGCCGCCGCTGATTTCCAGCCTATTCATCATTCATTTAACGACGATCAAACCCAGTTGGAGGAAGAACACCCGTGAGAGAAATCCTGAGCATCCATGTCGGCCAGTGTGGCAATCAAATCGCAGACCGCTTCTGGCGTCTCGTCCTGCGTGAGCACGGCCTCACCGAGTCCGGCACCCCCAAGGCCGGCGCCAATGTGGCCGCCAACGCGAACATGGAAGTCTTCTTCCACAAGGTCCGCGAAGGCAAATACATCCCCCGTGCCGTCCTCGTGGACCTCGAGCCCGGCGTCATCGCCCGTATCGAAGGCGGCGACATGGCGCAGCTCTTTGATGAAGGCAGCATCGTCCGCAAAATCCCCGGTGCCGCCAACAACTGGGCCCGTGGTTACAACGTCGAAGGCGAGCGCATCATCGACCAGATCATGAACGTCATCGATGCCGCGGTGGAGAAGACCAAGTCCCTGCAGGGCTTCCTTCTCACCCACTCCATCGGTGGCGGTTCCGGCTCCGGTCTCGGCTCGCTCATCCTTGAGCGTCTGCGCCAGGCCTATCCGAAGAAGAAGATCTTCACCTTCTCCGTCGCGCCCTCGCCGCTCATCTCCGACTCCGCTGTCGAGCCTTACAACGCGATCCTGACCCTTCAGCGCATCCTCGACAACGCGGATGCCGCCGTCCTGCTCGACAACGAAGCCCTCTTCCGCATCGCCAAGGCCAAGCTGAACCGCAGCCCGAATTACATGGACCTCAACCACATCATCGCGCTCATCATGAGCTCGGTGACCGCGTCCCTGCGCTTCCCCGGCAAGCTCAACACCGACCTCAGCGAATACGTCACGAACCTCGTTCCCTTCCCCGGCAACCACTTCCTCACCGCCTCCTTCGCCCCGATGCGTGGCCCAGGTCAGGAAGGCCAGGTGCGCATCAATTTCCCTGATGTCGCCCGCGAAACCTTCGCGCAGGACAACTTCACCGCAGCCATCGACTGGACCAACGGTGTGTACCTCTCCGCATGCGCCCTGTTCCGTGGCGATGTGAAGGCCAAGGAAGTCGAGGAAAACATGGCCGCCATCCGCAAGACGCTCAATTTCGCCTCCTACGTCCCCACCGGCGTGAAGCTCGGCGTCGCTGAAACCGCCCCGGAAGGCTTTGCCTCCTCCGGTTTGGCCCTCGTGAACCACACCGGCATCGCCGCCGTGTTCGAGCGCCTTGTCGCCAACTTCGACATCATGTTCGACAATCATGCTTACACGCACTGGTATGAAAACGCCGGCGTCAGCCGTGACATGATGGCCACCGCCCGCAACACCATCGCCAACCTCGCCAAGTCCTACCGCGACGCCAGCTAAGCATGGATACCGCCCTTGAGCGCCAGATAGCTACCGCCTCCCGAAGTGTCGAGGAGGCGCGTCGTCTGGCGTATCATGATCCATCACGCATCGGCAGCCTCGTCGAGCAGATCAGCGTCCTCGCCGACCTTCGGCAGAAGGAAGGAGACTTCCGCAAGGCCGAGTCCCTGTATCGCGAGGCTCTTTTCCGTGCCCAGGAAAGCCGCAAAAACGACGCGGACCTCCTCACCGGTATCTACAGCCTCCTGGCGCATCTTTACGATCGCTGGGGCCGCATGGACAAGGCCGCCGAATTCTACGAAAAGGCCCTCCACATCAGCGAGGACAATGGTCTCGGCGAAACCGAAAAGGTCGCCACGATCAAAAACAACCTCGCGATGATCTTCAAGCAACTCCGCGAGTTCGAGAAGGCCGAGCGCTACTACATTGAAGCCCTCGAAACCTTCCAGCGCATGGATGGCGAGCAGTCCTCCCGCGTGGCCTCCGTCTATAACAACCTCGGCGTTCTCTACTACGCTCGCCTTGATGTGGACCGCGCCCAGGAGATGCACGAGCGGGCCCTCACCATCCGTCAAAGCCTCAACGAAGGCCAGATGGACCCCGCCGACCTCTCGCAGACCTTCATCAACCTCGCAGCCGTTTACAAAGCCAGCGGTGACTTCCAGAAGGCCGAGGCCAGCATCGACCGCGCCAAGCGCCTCCGCGCCGCCCTGAACGGCTTCCATCCGAATCCCCGCCGTTCCGCCTCGCTGCTCGTGGACAAGAACGTTTGAGGTCCCCTGGCAGGATGTGGACGTTGGTGCTAGGAAACGGGCAAAGGTGACGCTTGAAACTTCCAGCTTCCCCGCGAAGTGCTGAGGTTCCAACTCTCCTCAAACATGCCCAAAGCCCCCATCAAAGTCGCAGTCACCGGCGCCGCCGGCCAGATCGGTTACGCACTCCTTTTCCGCATCGCCTCCGGCGCGATGTTTGGCCCGGATCAGCCGGTGATCCTCCAGCTCATCGAGGCTCCCTTCGAAAAGCCGATGCAGGCACTCGCCGGTGTCGCGATGGAGCTCGATGATTGCGCCTTCCCGTTGCTCAAAGGTATCGTGCAGACCAGCGATGCTTCCGTGGGCTTCAAAGATGCAAACTGGTGCCTCCTCGTCGGTGCCAAGCCGCGTGGCCCGGGCATGGAGCGTGCCGATTTGCTCAAGGACAATGGCAAGATCTTCATCGAGCAGGGCAAGATCATCGACGCCGTCGCGGCAGATGACGCCCGCATCGCCGTCGTTGGCAATCCGGCCAACACCAACTGCATGATCGCCGCCTCGCAGGCCAAACGCCTCACACCAGACCGTTTCACCGCCATGGTGCGCCTCGATCAAAACCGCGCCCAGACCCAGCTCGCGCAGAAGGCCGGTGTCGATCTCACAGAGGTGAAGGACATCTTCATCTACGGCAACCACAGCCCCACCATGTTCCCCGCCTTCGCGCACGCCACCATCGGCGGCAAACCGGCCGCTCAGGTCATCAATGACAAGGCCTGGCTCGAAGGTCCCTTCTGCGAAACCGTCGGCAAGCGCGGTGCGGCCATCATCGCCGCCCGTGGTGCCTCCTCTGCGGCCTCCGCGGCGAATGCGCTCGTCGATCATGTCCGTTCCCTCGTCACACCGGGAGCCATCCACAGCATCGCGGTGAAGAGCGAAGGCCTCTACGGCTTTGACCCGAACGTCTGGGCCGGCATGCCCGTCCGCACCACGACTCCAGGCAGCTACGAAGTCATCACCGGCTACGAAATGGACGACTTCGCCAAATCGAAGATCGCCGCCACGAACAAAGAGCTCGTCGATGAGCGTGGTTTCGTAGCCGAGATGCTCTAGACCGGTTGCGCTTTCCAGGCCCCGTGAGTCAAAAATGGCTCGTGGGGCCTTTTTGTTGCCTCATAGCACCTGCCGCAAGACGCCGCTTGGCATCCAGTGTGCGCGGATTGTCATCCTCGGCCTGCGCTGACACGTCGGCATTTTCGACCGCGTTGGTTGCCGCATGAAAGCCACGCTGCACCTCTCGCTCGTCGCTGCTGTTTGCCTCCTGAACAACAGCGCCATCGCTGCGGACACCTCCGCAGCCTCCAAGCAAATCGACCCGCTCCTCGCCCAGAGCTGGCAGAAGCACAAGATCACGCCGAACCCGCTCGTCGATGACGCCACCTTCCTCCGTCGCGCCTATTTGACCGTCGCGGGCCGAATCCCGACTTATGAAGAGGCGAAGGCCTTCCACGCCTGCATCGCCAAGGACAAGCGGGCGAAGCTCATCGACTCGCTGCTCGCCAGCGAAGGCTATGTGCAGAATTTCTTCAACTACTGGGCCGACGTGCTCCGTGCGCAGACCCAGGGCGTCGCCGGCAGCACCACGGCGGAGAATTATGTGAACTACCTCCGCCAGTCGCTGCGCGAAAACAAACCGTGGGACCAAATGGCCCGCGAGCTCGTCTCCAGCGAAGGCTCCTGCTTCGACACCGGTGCAATCGGTTACTACATGCGTGATCGCGGCATGCCTCTCGACAACTTGTCGAACACCACGCGCATCTTCCTCGGCACGCGCATGGAATGCGCCCAGTGCCACGATCATCCCTTCGACAAATGGACGCAAAAGCAGTTCTACGAGATGGCGGCCTTCACGCACAACATGACGGCCTCCAGCTACCGCTCGAAGGGCAATGACGAGGTCAGCAAAATGATCCGCCAGGACAAGGCGATCGACAAAGAAACGCAGGACCTCATGCGTCAGGCACTCCAAGAAGTCTTCCGTCCGCTGCGGGACACGCTCGTGGTGCAAAACAAGAGCAGCATCCGCCTGCCGCACGATTACAAGTATCAGGACGCCAAGCCGAAGGATGTCGTGCCTGCCTCGGTGATGTTTGGCAAGCCTGTCGCACTCTCGAAGGAGTCGAACACCATCGGCGAATTCGGCAAATCGCTCACTTCCGCGGAAACCCCGCGCTTCTCCACCATCATCGCGAACCGCCTGTGGAAGCGCGTCTTCGGCGTCGGCATCTACGAGCAGGTCGATGAGATGATGGACACCTCCGTGGCCTCGAATCCCGAATTGATGCGCTTCCTCGAAAAACAGATGGTCGCGCTCAAATACGACATGAAGGCCTATTTGCGCATGCTGCTGAATACGCAGGCCTTTGCCCGCGCCAGCGAGAAAGAAGCGCCTCCCGGTGTGCCCTACTACTTCCAGGGCCCCGTCTTCCACCGCATGACCGCCGAGCAGGTCTGGGACTCCATGGTCGCCCTCGTCAGCCCCGATCCCGAGCAGCCAAACTGGTCCGCCCGCGAACGTGAGCGCCGCGAGCTGAACACCCGCCACAACCTCGCCAAGATGCTCGACAAGACCGAGCCCGCGCTCCTTTTCGAAGCCGCCAAGCTCGTCGCCGCCGCGATGAAGGATCAAAACAAGGAGTTCGACCAGCTTCGCAAAGAACTCGATGTCGCCCGTGCGAAAGACGACAAGGAAAAGGCCAAGGAGATCCAGCGCCGCCTCGGTGAAAGCCAGCGCATCCTGCGCGAGACCGTTTCCAAGTGCTTCTACGAAGCCGCGAAGAAATCGAACAACAAAGAAATCCAGGCCCAGCTCGCTGCCAGCGCCGGAGACGGCCCCATGGAGATGGCAATGATGAACATGATGGAAAACGCCCGCGTCGATGCCCGGGAAGCGCCGCTCAACGACAAGCTCATGAGCCGCATCAAGGCCGATGAAATCCTCCTCGGCATCAAGGATCCGAAGAGCATCAAGAGCTACGAAAACTACCAAAAGACGCTTCACCAAACCTGGAGTCGCGCCGCAGAACTGCCCTCGCCAGCACCGCGTGGTCACTTCCTCCGCGAATTCGGCCAGAGCGACCGCGACGTCATCGAAAACTCCTCCGACGAGGCTTCTGTGCCGCAAGCCCTTACCATCATGAACGGCTCGCTCCTCAGCAGCATCACCAGCGGCTGGTCCACCTTCAGCCTCAACCTCCGCAAAGCCGCCACCAACGACGAGAAGATCGACGTGCTCTTCCTCAGCCTCTACTCCCGCCCTCCCACCGCCAAGGAAAAAGCACACCTGCTCCAAACCCTCGAATCCTACGCCTCCAACAAGACCGTCTGGGAAGACATCACCCTCGCCGCCCTCAGCACGCAGCGCTTCATCTTCGTCGAGTAAGTCGGTTCAGATCATTTTATCGTAATCGTCATGAGAGCCGATCCAGAACCACACCAGTTCTCCGTCCATGTCGAAAGCCAGCGCACGATGATCCAGGCCGACACGTGCCGAATAGATGTCCGCCGCCACCTTTTTGAGCTGGAGTGACGGATGACGCGGGTTGTCCTTTAAAAGCTCAAAGTTCTTGTCAGCCAGGGCGCGGGTCTTTTCTGGCAGGTGGCGGTAGTGAAACCAGAAATCAGGATGGGCGCGGTGGTTCACAGCGGCGTGCATTTACCGGCTTCGTAGTCCCTGCGAACCTGCTCACGCAGACGGTCAAACCTGCCTCTTTCGGCATCAGCCGCGATTTCAGCGTCCCAAGCCGCTTCATCGCGTTCCGCCATCCAGCGATGAAGCCGGCGAAAGTCGCCTTGCGGCAGCTTTTCAATCGCGTGTTCGATTTCAATCAGGGTGCTCATGATGAGCCGAATTTACCGGGCGGCACTCGCATCCGCAATGCCGAAGTTCAGGGGGCTGCCTATGCTGATCTTGTCATAGGTACGGTGCCTTTTGGCAATGCACGTCAGCCATGACATGCCTGAGATCGCGGCGCGTTTTTTCTACCACAACCACCCGCATACCCATGAAAACTCCCAGCTCTCCGCCCTCCGCTCTTCGCTGTGACCTCTCCCGCCGCTCCGTGATGACCCGCATGGCGCAATCTTGCCTCGGCGTCGGCCTGCTTCCTTCCATGGAGCATCTGTTTTCATCCAAAGCCTTCGCCGCAGGTGGAGGCGCGGCCACCGCCAAACAAGCTGCCACCGCACGCAACGTCATCTTCCTCTACATGACCGGCGGCCAGAGCCATCTCGACACCTGGGACCCGAAGCCCGACAACAAAGAGGTCGCAGGCCCGGTGAAGGCCATCAAGACCAGCGCCGATGGCGTGCGTGTCAGCGAATACCTCCCGCGCATCGCCAAAAAGATGCACCACGCTACCGTCATCAACTCGATGGCCACCAACACCGCCGCGCATGAGCAGGCGAACTACTTCATGCACACCAGCTTTGGCCTGCGCAGCACCATCAAGCATCCCGGCATGGGCGCATGGCTCAGCTTCTTTCAAGGCCCCGGCAATCCCGCGCTGCCGCCGTATGTTTACATCGGCAACGACAGCCGCCATCCCGGCGCTGGTTTCTTCGCGAAGAAACACGGCCCGCTCATGGTCAACAACCCCGAGGCTGGCCTGCAAAACGTGCGACCGCAAAAAGGCGTCACCGATGACCGCTTCGCGCTGCGTCGTGACCTCGCGGGCGCACTCGATGCCGAGTTCCAGGCCAAGTGGGACACGCGCGGCGTCAAAGCCTACGCCGACATGTATGACGACGCCGTCCGCCTCATGAAAAGCGAGGACCTCGTCGCCTTCGACCTCACCAAGGAGCCTGAAGACGTGCGCAAAGCCTATGGCAAAGAAACCTTCGGCCAAGGCTGCCTTCTCGCCCGCCGCCTCGTCGAGCATGGAGTGCGCTTCATTGAAGTCAGCTTCGGCAGTTGGGACACGCACACCGCGAATTTCATCAACACCCCGCGCCTTTGCGACACGCTCGACACCGCGCTCACCGCGCTCGTCACCGATCTCGAGCAACGCGGCATGCTGGAGAGCACCATGATCGTCGTCAGCTCCGAATTCGGCCGCACGCCGAAAATCAATCAGAACCAAGGCCGCGATCACTACCCCATCTTCAGCTCCGTCATCTTCGGCGGCGGCATCAAAGGCGGCTTCACCTACGGTGCCACCACGCCCGACGGCGCAGGCATCGCCGCCGACAAAGTCGGCCCGCCCGACCTCAACGCCACCATCGGCTACGCCCTCGGCCTGCCGCTCGATCAGGTCATCTACTCCCCGAGCAAGCGCCCCTTCACCGTCGCCGACAAAGGCCAGCCGCTCACCCACCTCTTTGCCTAAAGAAAAAAGCGAGCCGTTGAGGTCAACGGCCCGCTTGCTTCAAAGAATCAAATTGGCGGCATCAGTGGCAGCCGCAGCCTTCGCCACAGCTACCCTTTTTCACCATCTCCTCGGGTGAAGGCACGCGTCCACTTTCGAGGCTCTTGCCGACGAATGCATTCACGGCTTCGGCGACGCCGCTGAGCACTTCTTGCGCATTCAGGAAGGCGGTGATGACCGGGTTTCCCTCGCAGCGATCCTGCAAACCATTGAAGCGGGTGATCTCCTCGCCGGTCGGTTCTTCGCCGTGATGCTGCTTTTGATGCAAAGCACGTCCGAGCGTGGCCATCTCGCGATACAGCGACATCGCGGATTCATCCGCGAGGACGGTCTCCGCCTGCATGCGGGCGTTTTTCACGTCAGTATCG
>JBKCXA010000052.1:0-3228 GCA_046316935.1 Prosthecobacter sp. | reverse complement strand
GCGGCTGCCATCATCCGTTTTGGGAGAGGTTTTGCAATCAGTCCGCAGGCCGCTAGAGTTTCGCCATGCCTTTATCCACTGCCACCCTCGCCGCGACCGCATGATCCGCTTTCTGCTCAGCCGCCTGCTCCAGGGTATCATGGTGATCCTCGCGGTGATCACGATTACCTTCGCGCTTTCGCGAATGCTGCCGGGCGGTCCCATTCAAAGTGAGAAGAACACCTCGCCGGAGGCCATCGCCGCGCAGCGGGCCTATCTCGGCCTCGACAAGCCGTGGTATGTGCAGCTCGGCCTGCAACTCGCCCATTACGCGACACTCGATCTACCGGAGTCGTTCCATTTCAAAGGACGCGGTGTCGATGAGATCATCGTCTCGGGTTTTCCGGTGTCGGCAGCGGTAGGATTCACGGCCTTGATCATCGCGCTGGGCCTCGGTGTGCCGATGGGTGCTTACGCCGCGGTGAAGCCGAACACGCTCGAAGACCGTGCCACCATGCTCGCGGCCACGCTGGGCATCTGCACGCCGAGCATGATCCTCGGCCCGGTCATCGCGATGCTGCTTGGTTTGAAGCTGCGCTGGTTCAATGCCTCCGGCTGGTATGAGGCCTCCGATGTCGTGATGCCCGCGCTCACGCTGGGCATCATTTACAGCGCCCAGATCGCCCGGCTCACGCGTGGCAGTTTGCGTGAAACGCTGGCGCTGGAGTTTGTGCGCACCGCGAGGGCGAAAGGTGCCAGCGAGACCTCCGTGGTGTTTTTGCATGCGCTGAAGCTCGCGTGTTTGCCTGTGCTGAACTTCCTCGGCCCAGCCGCGGCAGGTCTGCTCACTGGCAGCATCGTCGTTGAGGCCGTTTTTCAACTTCCCGGCCTCGGCCAGTTCTTCATCGCCTCCGCCATCAATCGCGACATGAACCTCGCGATCGCCATCTCCGTCTTTTACGCCTCGCTCATCGTGCTCTTCAACCTGCTGGTGGACATCCTGCAGGCCTGGCTGAACCCGCGCATCCGTCTTCACGCATGAGCCAGCACGCCTCCCAAAGCCTCTCGCCAATGCAGGCCGCCTGGAGACGGTTTTGCCGTCATCGGCTAAATGTGGCCGCGTTTTGGTTTTTGTTCATGCTGGTCTGGTTGTGTATGTTGGCACCATATTTGTCGCCTTACGCTCAGGATGCGCAGGACCTCGAATTGAAGGCGGTGAACGTCTCCGCGCAGCACTGGCTCGGCACCGACACGCTCGGTCGTGACATGCTCACACGCATTTTGCATGGCGGTCGTGTCTCGCTGGCCGTCGGCTTGCTCGCCACGCTCGTCGCCGCGTGCATCGGCGTGACTTACGGGCTCATCAGCGGCCTCGCCGGTGGTCGCGTGGATGCGGTGATGATGCGCGTGGTGGACATCCTGTATGCCTTTCCCTTCATCAACTTCGTCATCCTGCTCATGGTGGTCTTCGGCCGGCAGTTCTGGCTCATCTTTGTGGCCATCGGCGCCGTCGAATGGCTCACGATGGCGCGCGTGGTCCGCGGTCAGGTGCTCGCGTTGAAGAACCTCGAGTTCGTCACCGCGGCCAAGGCGAGCGGCGCAGGCTTCGGGCACATCGTGCGCAAGCATCTGCTGCCGAATGTCATCGGTCCTGTCATCATCTACGCCAGCCTTACCGTTCCCGGCGTCATGCTGCTGGAGGCCACACTGAGCTTCCTCGGTCTTGGCATCCAACCTCCAAACGCGAGCTGGGGCGTGCTTCTCGGCGATGGCTCGCAGGTGATGCAGACTTATCCGTGGCTGCTGCTCTATCCCGGCTTGTTCTTCAGCTGCACGCTGCTGGCGTTGAACATCCTCGGCGATGGCCTGCGCGATGCCTTTGATCCGAAATCCGCGGCGCAGGAGTGACCCATCACATCGTTCTCCCATGAGCACGCCATCTCCCGTCAATAAGCTCCGCCGATGGCTGCGGTGGGTGATGGTGGTCTTGCTGGGTGTCGGTTTGGCGCTCGCGGGCATTGGCTGGTGGGCCTGGCAGGAGCGGGTGAGGCTGGTGAACCTGCTGCTCGACCGCGTGGTGCCGGAAATCGTGATCGAGGTGAAGTCGATCGAGTTTACCGGCCATGACGTGGATCTTGGCGGGGTGCGGGCGTGGTGGCGGTCGGATGGGGCGGAGATCGCTGGGATTCAGCGGGCGCTGTGGTCGCCGCACTGGCGGGAGATGCAGAAGGGCAAGCTGGGCAGTCTGCAGCTCGAAGGCGCGAAGCTGGAGGTGGACCTGGAGCGCTTTCGCCAGCTCCCGAGTGGCGGTGGCGGCAGTGGCAAAACCTGGAGCGTGGATCGCATCACGCTTTCCGAGACGCCGGTGACGCTTCGCGATGCCGATGGCGTGCTCTTTTCAGCGAAGGTCGAGCCTCGTGTCGAAGGTCTCTTGATCGGTGGTGCGGTGCCGCAGGTGCAAAATGCTCGTTTGAAGGCTCGCGACATCGTCTGGCGGGATCATCCGCTGCTCGCGGAGCTGTCGGTGCAGGCGAAGACCACGCCGCAAGGCATCGAGGTGACCGATTTGCATGCGGCGGAGGCCAGCATCGATCCGGCGTGGTTTGCCTCGAAGGGCGGGAGTAGCTCGGGTGATGCCTGGCCGCATGAGGTGCGGGTAATTTCGGCTTCGTTGCAAAACGTGCGCTTCACCGCGGCGGATCTCGCGGGACTGAATGTGGGCTTTCGCGTTTCGTGGAAAGGCCGTGAGCTGTTTTGGCAGCACGGCTCGGAGTTGAAGCTCGGTCCGCACGAGCTCGATGTGACCGATTTCCAACTGCGGCCGGCGAACGGCGCGGGAGAGATTCGCGTGGAAGCGCTGCATCTAGAGGCACGCGGACTCGATGAGGTGCTCGCGGCGAAGCTGACAAGGCCCCGCGTGCGTTGGACGCAAAACCTTGAGGATGCACTGGTGAAGGACAGTGGCTCATCCAGCGAGCGGAAGGTTCAAATCGGCTCGCTGAGCCTGGTGGAGGGCGCGGTGGCTTTTGAGGCCACGAAGAAGCTTCCCGTGCAGGGTTCATTCCAAATCACCGCCGAGCTGCGTGGACTCGATTCGAGCCTTCACTCGACTCAGAAGCAGCAAATCACGATTTTGGAGCTTCAAACGGCCTGGAAAGCCTTCGAGCCGTTTTTGCAGATGAAGGCCTTGAAGGCTGAAATCGTGCCGGATGAGCTTCGTGAGCGATTTCATCTCGAAGCGCTGCAAAT
>JBKCXA010000051.1:0-3081 GCA_046316935.1 Prosthecobacter sp. | reverse complement strand
TCGCCGCGGTCGAGGGCGTAGCCTTGTGCCTGGACTTTTTTGAGTTCGGCGAGGAAAGCCGTAGCGCTGGTGATCGTGTGGCGGGTGTGTTTGGGGAACTTCATCTGCTGCACGAAGGCTTTTTGCGTGTCGGGGCTCCAGTGGGCCAGCATGGCCTTCGCAGGTGCGGCGGTGTGCAGGGTGAAGGCGTGGCCAATCTCGACGACGACCTTCACCGGATGCGAGGACGCCACCTGATCGAGCACCACGCCGTGATTGCCGGCCAGTGTGCCGAGCAGCGCGGTCTCGCCCGTGGCATCGCGCAAAGCGGTGAGGATGGGCGCGGCGGCCTGGATGAGGCGTTCGCCGCCCACGGCGGCATGGCCAAGGCTGAGGAGCGAGCGGCTGCCACGATAGATCTTCGTGGCCTCGTCGCGCTCGGCATAGCCGCGAAGCGTGAGCGTGGTGGCGATGCGGAATACGGAGTTCTTCGGCATTTTGAGCGCCTCGGTCATGGCGGTGAGGGTCATGCCTTCGGGATGCCGCGAGAGCAGTTCCAGCAGATCCAGCGTGCGGTCGAGGATGGGCACCTTGTAGCGGCTGAGAGGGTTGGCGGCGTTTTTTCGGGTTTTGGGCATGGTTTGATATATAAAACAAGATTTGGGATTGCAAACGCGTAATGGGTGGCCTTGAATCTGGTTCTCCATTTCAACACTGCGACCAAATGACAAACCTCACTGATTCCACGATCATCGTCACCGGCGGCTCGCGCGGCTACGGCGTGGGCATCGCGGAGGCCTTGGTGAAGGCGGGGGCACGGGTCTGGATCACCGGACGCGATGCCGCCAGGCTCACCGAAACGGCCCGGCGCATCGGAGCCACTCTCTTCATCGCCGATGTGGCGGATGGCGAGGCCTGGGACCGGCTGATGGCCGAGGTGATGGCGCAAACCGGTCGTCTCGATGTCCTGATCAACAATGCAGGCGAGGGCGTCAAAATAGGCCCGGCGAGTGAGCAGACGGATGCGGCCATCGAGCAAAGCCTCGCCAGCAATCTCACGGGTGCCATGCTCGGCTGCCGTCGGGCCGCGGCGATCATGCAAAAGCAAGGCAGCGGCCTCATCGTGAACATCGGCAGCGCCTGCTCCACGCATGCCTGGCCGGGCTGGAGCGTGTATTCCGCAGCGAAGGCCGGTTTGCTCATGTTCACGCGCTGCCTGCTCACCGAACTGCGGCCGCACGGCGTGCGCGTGACCTCGGTTTTGCCGTCGTGGGGCAAGACCGAGTTCACCGACGCCGCAAACCTCCCGCCGCGTGATCCTGCTGTGCTCGCCCGATGCATCTCACCTGCCGACATGGGCCAGATGCTCGTTCAAATCGCCCAACTGCCCGCCCACCTCGTGACCGAAGAGATCAAGCTCTGGCCGATGGTGCAGCCCATGTCCCAACTATGATGAAACTCCTTCTGCCTCTTCTACTCATACCACACCTCCTGACTGCCGAGGTCATTGAGGCTGATCTGCTCATTGTCGGTGGCAATGAATCGGCTTGTGCGGCGGCGGTGCAGGCGGCGCGACTCGGCGTGAAGAAGATCGTGCTGGTGAATGACATCGAGTGGCTTGGCGGACAGTTCAGCGCTGAAGGTGTGGGTTGCCCGGATGAATGGACGGTGGTGAACGGGACGCGGACCAACTTTCCTCGCAGCGGACTCTTCCTTGAGGTGCTGCGTCGTATCCGTGCGCACAACTCGCTCACGTATGGCATGGCGACTCCGGGGAATTCCTTCTGCGGCACGGAAACCATCGAGCCTGCGGCGGCAGCGAAGATCTTCGAGGAACTGGTGAAGCCGTATGTCGATGGCGGGGCCTTGCGTATCTTGCGCGGTTGGCAGCCGCTGAAGGTGATGGTCAAAGAGGGCCGTGTCACCGGAGCGGAGTTTGAAGCGACGAAAGGCGGAGCGGAGCGCATGCAGATCAACGCGCGACTCACGATGGATGCGAGCGACTGGGGCGATGTGATTCGCCTCAGCGGTGCAAAGCATAGTGCGGGGCCGGATTTGAAAGCACGCTTTGGCGAAGCCAGTGCGCCTGAGGCTTTTGATGACGCCGGACCGCAGGAGATGAATCCCATGTCGTGGTGCCTGGTGCTGCGAGAGACGGGCGGCAAGGATGCGACCATTGCGAAGCCGGAGACTTATCATCCGCTCTCCTTCACCGGTCTGGACAAGCTCGCGCCCTGGGTGGACAGCGACATGAGCGGCGGCATTTACTCACCGAGCGGCAACACCCCTTACACGCATCGTCGTCTCGTGGATCGCTGGCATAATGGTTTCGCGCCGGGCACCGAGGCGACCTTTCTGAACTATCCCACCCAAGATTATCCGCTTTGCCAGCTACCGCAGCGTGTCGTGGATGCGCTGGAAAAGACGGAGCCTGGGGCCTCGAAAAAGAACATCGTCGAACTCAGGCCCGCGCAACGCCGCATCATCTTCGATGACGTGAAGCAGCATGCGCTCGGCATGTTGTATCACCTGCAAACAGCCGTGCATGATCGCGTGGGCGACTTCCCGCAATCCTTTCGCTACATGCAGCTCACGGACGAGTTCGGCACGGCGGATCGTTTGCCGCCGAAGCCCTACATTCGCGAAGGCCTGCGCCTCGAAGCTCTCTACATGCTGCGCGAGCAGGACATCCGCGCCGCCACTCGCGAACCGATGTGGGCCAAGGTGCTGCCAACAGACGGCACCTTCGGCTACCAGTTTAACATCGACTTTCATCCCACTCGTCGCGGCTTTGTCGCCGGATCACGCAACGGCCCATGGCGCAACATCATGACACCCACACGCGGCTGGCACACGGACACGGATCGCTCCACCTTCCCACTGCGTGGACTCGTGCCCGTGGAGATGAAGGGCTTGATCGGTGCTGGAAAAAACAGCGGTGTCAGCAGCGTCGTGCAGTCGGCGATCCGCTTGCACGGCCAAATGATGCACGTGGGCCAAGCAGGAGCCACGCTGGCATGGCTGAGCCTGCGCGATGGCATCGAGCCGCGTGAGGCCGCCAGCGATGTGGCGAAGGTGAGTGAACTGCAACTGCGCCTCGTG
>JBKCXA010000050.1:0-15936 GCA_046316935.1 Prosthecobacter sp. | reverse complement strand
TTTCGGCGATCAGACGGCGCTGCTCGCACTCCTCCTGCCACTTGGCGAACTCGTAGCGGATGCTCTGGATGGCCGTGACAGGATGAATGCCCGTGACCATGAACAGCGAGGTGACGTAGATACTGCCGAACAGCATGATGGAGCCGCCTTTGCCGATCACGGCGAGACTCAAATCGCCCAGCAGCATGCCGATGAATCCACCACCGCCCTGCGGGAGGAAGTTGTTGTCCGGCTCGAAGAGCTTCAGCGCATGCAGCAGAATGGCCGCGGTGACGGTGAGGATGACCGTGCCCAGCATCGCCAGGCGGGTGACGGGCGTCTTCGTATGCAGTTTGCACACGCCGAACCACGTCAGGCAGATCGGCACGGCATAGGCGGCGAGGCCAAGCAGGTAGAAAAACGCGCCCGCGAGGTCGGCACCGAGCCAGCCCATGAAATTCTGCGTCACCTCGTTATGCACATCGCCATGGCCGAGCCGCGAATCCGGGCCGTGGTCATACGAGTCATAAGAAACGAGGGCCAGCAGCAGCATCGAGGCGGCCATGAGCAGCAGGATGCCGATGACATCATTCCACGGGCTCACCTTGTCATCGGTAGACCGGGAGCGTGCAGGACGGGAGGCGGCGGCAGCGGCGCGATTCATGGGCGGGATTCTGGCAGCAGAAATTATTTAAGGCCACCAAAATATTTAGGTTGCCCAGATTCTCCGGGTTTGCTTCGCTAACAGCCGCAACGCTCTCTCGGCGGCCTCCGGCTTGCAGCTTGACGCTTTCGACGCCTCGCCCATCATCCGCACCGCGCATCACGCACCACCCCATATGAAGAAAACCATCGCCCTCTCCCTCGCCGCGGTTCTCGCCGCTGCCTCCATCTCCACCAGCCGCGCCCAGGACGCCGGCAAGGTGGATTTCGAAAAGCAGATCCTTCCCATCCTCAAAGAAAGCTGCTTCAAATGCCACGAGAAGGAGCACGAGGAAAACGGCAAGGTGAAGAAACCCAAAGGCAAGCTCCGCCTCGACAGCGCCGCCATGATCATGAAAGGCGGCAGCGAGTATCCCGATGAAAACGTCGTCGCCGGCAAACCGGACGCCAGCTGGCTGGTGAAGACCATGGCGCTCCCAGAGTCCGATGAGCTCGCCATGCCCCCCGAGGGCAAGGGCGACCGCGTCAGCGCCGCGAATATCGACCTGATCAAGAAGTGGATCAGCGAAGGGGCGAACTTCGGTGCTTGGAAAGGCGTGGAATAATCCCCTGCCCTGCCTCACCCCTCGATTTCACGAAAGCGGAGCCACCCGGCTCCGCTTTTTTTGTGCCCCAAAAGCCCGTTTTTCGCTGCAAATCCCCGCTTGCATTCAAAGGCGGACCCCGCATTATCCCCGCCCCTTGCGAGTAGCCCCCCAGCCTACAACTCGCCGTTGGTCTCCGTGCCTGCCTCCTTCCGGGATGCGCAGGAAACTCGCCCGGAGGTAACCCGGCCACAAACAAACACAACATGTCAGCACGTCTCGCTCGATTCGAAATGCCGAATCGCCTCGTGAAAAACGAGGCCACGGCCACCGACACCTACGCCCAGTTCGTCGCCGAACCCTTCGACAAAGGTTACGGCCACACCATCGGCAACAGCCTCCGCCGCGTCCTGCTTTCCTCCTTGGAAGGCGCCTCCATCACCTCCGTGAAGATCCGCGGTGTGGAGCATGAGTTCTCCACCATCCCCGGCGTGCTCGAAGACGTCGTCCAGATCGTGCTGAACCTGAAGAAGATCAAATTCCGCCACAACAGCGAGAGCAAGGAGCCCCGCCTCCTCTCCCTGATCGTCGAAAAAGAAGGCACCATCACCGCCGGCGACATCAAGGACGACAATCACTACGAGGTCATCAACAAGGACCAGGTCATCTGCACTCTTTCCAAGAAGACCAAGTTCGAGGCCGAGTTCGAAGTCCGCGTCGGCCGCGGTTTCGCCACCTGGGAAGAAAACAAGCGTGCTGACACCCCCATCGGCGTCATCCCGATCGACAGCATCTACTCCCCGGTCACCCGCGTGAAGTATGCCGTCGAAAACACCCGCGTCGGCCAGAACACCGACTATGACAAGCTCGTGCTCGACGTGTGGACCGACGGCCGCATCTCCCCGCAGGACGCCCTTCTGCAGTCCGCCGCCATCCTCCGCCACCACCTCGACGTGTTCGTGAACTACGACGACAAGGCCGTCGAGTTCGAAGCCGCCCCGGAAGCGCAGAGCGAGGAAAACGCCGAGCTCCGCAAGCTGCTCAACATGAGCGTCAACGAGATCGAGCTCTCCGTCCGCGCCGCCAACTGCCTCAACAACGCCAACATCACCTCCGTCGGCCAGCTCGCCATGAAGACGGAATCCGAGATGCTGCGCTACCGCAACTTCGGCAAGAAGTCCCTCACCGAGATCAAGGAAAAGCTCGCCGAGCTTGGTCTGTCTCTCGGCATGAAATTCGATCCCGCGCTGCTTGAGCCCATCCCCGGCGGCGTGTCCCTCCTCGCCCGCAGCAGCATGCTGGCCGATGACGAAGAGGACATCGCGGACGCCGCCGGCTTCACCAAGCTGGTGGACAGCCATCTCGACGACGAAGACGAGTAAGATCAACCCAAGCATCAAAAGGAACGCACTAACAGGACATGAAACACGGAAGGAAAACCATCAAACTTCAGCGCAAGCAGGACCATCGCGATGCCCTGCTGATGAACCTCGTCATCTCGCTCATCGAACACCGCCGCATCCGCACCACCCTCGCCAAGGCCAAAGCCGTCCGCCCCTTCGCGGAAAAAATGGTCACCCTGGGCAAGGCTGGCACGCTGCACGCACGCCGCAATGCGGTGAGCTACCTCCGCCACAAGGACGTGGTGAAGAAGCTCTTCGAAGAGATCGCCCCGGCATCCAAGGACCGCGCCGGCGGCTACACCCGCATCACCAAGCTCGGCCAGCGCCGCAGCGACTCCGCCCCGATGGCCTACATCGAGTGGGTGGACGCCTTCGTCCCGAAGGCCGCTGCTGCACCTGCTGAAGCCGCCCCTGAAGGCGACGCCGCCCCGGCTGAAGAAGCTGCTCCGGCCGCCAAGAAGAAGGCCCCGGCCAAGAAAGCGGCTGCCAAAAAGGCTCCCGCCAAGAAAAAGGCCGCTGCTGCCGAGTAATCGAGCCTCCATCATCCCACACGCGGGAGCCTTCGCCGGCTCCCGCGTTTTTTTTGGCACCGTTTCCGGACAACAAAAAAGCTCTCCGGGGCACCGGAGAGCTTTTGAGATTCAGCTTCGAATTTCACTTCTGCTTCGACTCATAGCCGGGCAACGGCTTGCCGTTGTCATCGAGCTTGCCACAGGCCCAGAGGAGGCCGCGGGCCACGAGGTCGAGGTAAACCGGGTCCTGCATCGTGTGATTGCCATGGCCGAGCGTGGTGCCGAAGACCTTGCCCTTGCCGTATTCGTTCACCCAGATGACGTGGTGGTCCTTCTTCGTGTCCTCGCCGTAGGCGGTGGCCAGCGGCTTGAAGTTCTCCCACAGCTTCTCGTTCTTATAGAGCTCGTCTTTCGGGTCGTTCCACTCTTTCGGGAAACCCTTCATCACGGGATGCTCCTCCGCCACGTTGCGCACCTTCAGGTCGCGGTTCTTCTCATGGCTCATGGAGGTCTGGCCCAGGCACTTGCGCCACTCATCGGTCTTCGCAGCGCGGTAGCTGTGGGTGGAGCAATGCAGCATCACCGCTGGCACGCCGTCAAAGTGCGGCTTGGCGATGCCGTTGACGAAATCGACATCCGTGACAGCGCCAAAGCATTCGTTGTGGATCACCACGTCGTAGCCCTTGGCCCAGTCGGCCTTCTTGTAAATGCTCACCTGATGCGTGCGGTCATCCTTCACGCGTGCCTCCTCGTGCACGATGGTGAATTCGACGTTTGCCCGGGCACTGAGCCCCTCGGCGAGGATCATCTTCTGATTGGCATAATCATGGCAGCAGCCTCCGCAGACCATGAGGACCTTCAGAGGCTTCACCTCCTGGGCGATGGCGGCGGCGGCAAAGGCGAGGAACAAGGCGATTTTCTTCATAGGAGCAGGTTGGGAACGTGACGGCGGATGCTTGGCAGACCTCCAACGCCATGCCAAGCCAGTTTTGATCCTTTTCCGCGCCGCAAAGATTCCTCACACATCCCCGCTTGCCTTTGATCCAAAGCGAATCTTTGGATGCGCTGATCATGCGCCTCGCCCTCGTCCTTTTTCTGGCCGCCGCCACGCTGCATGCCGCGCCGAAAAAGCGCAGCGTGTCCGCCTACGGCAAGCCGAACGTGCTTTTCATCATCGCCGATGACCTGCGCCTCCTGCCGCAGGCAAAAACGCCGAACATGGACCGCCTCGCGAAGCTCGGCATGCGCTTCACGAATGCGCATTGCAACTTCGCCCTGTGCAATCCTTCCCGCACCAGCCTGCTCACCGGCATGCAGCCCGCCTCCAGCGGCGTCTTTGGCAATGAGCAGGACTGGCGGCGCAGCGTGCAGATCGCGGGCAAACCGACGCTCCCGGAGCATTTCAAGGCCAGCGGCTATCTCACCGCGGCCGCGGGCAAGATCTTCCACGCCAACCACGGCGGTCCGGAGGGCCGTCTCGCTGGCTGGCATGGCGGGCGACGCGGCTTCGAGCTCGATGCCGCCTGGGATCAGCGTTTTCCACGGGCTGGCGTGCAGATTCCCGACCTGCCCGTGCATACCGGGCAGAATTTCAACGGCATCAACGTCTGGCATTGGGACTGGGGCACCATCCCCGTCGAGGATGACAAGACCGACGACGGCCAGTGCGTGCGCTTCGCCGCGGACTTCGTCGGCAAAAAGCAGAAGAAGCCCTTCTTCCTTGCGCTCGGCCTCTACCGTCCGCATTCGCCGTGGTATGTGCCGCAGAAGTACTTCGACCTCTTCCCGCTCGAAAGCATCACACTTCCCGAGGTGAAGGAAAACGACCTCGATGACGTGCCCGAGGCCGCCAAAGGCCATCTGAAAGGCGAAAACGTCCACCAGACCCTTTTGAAGGCCAACAAGTGGAAAGAGGCCGTGCAGGCTTACCTCGCGAATGTGGCGTTTTGCGATGCGATGCTCGGCCAGGTGCTCGACGCGGTCGAAAAAGGCCCCAACGCGAAAAACACCATCATCGTCTTCACCTCCGACCACGGCTGGTATCTCGGCGAAAAGCAGATGTGGCACAAAGGCAAGCTGTGGGAGGAGGCCACACACATCCCACTCACCATCGTCGCGCCAAATGTGACGAAGCCGGAAACCTCGTCGAACCAGCCCGCCGCTCTCATCGACCTCTACCCCACGCTTTGCGATCTCACCGGTGTGAAGGCCCCCGAGCATCTCGATGGCACCAGCTTGAAGCCCTTGCTCGCCGATCCCGCCGCCACGCGTGAAAAGCCCGCCATCACCACCAGCGGCGGCGGCAAAAACGCCTCCTACGCGGCTCGCGATGCTCGCTGGCGCTACATCCGCTATGCCGATGGCAGCGAGGAACTCTACGATCACGACGCCGATCCGCATGAGTGGACGAATCTCGCCTCCGCGCCCGAGCATGCGGCCATCAAATCAAGCCTCGCCGCGCATTTCCCGGCCGAGTTCAAAGTAGCGCAGCGTCCCGTCGCCGAGGTCGTGCCTGCGCCGAGCCCAGCGGGCTCTGTCGATCTTTCCCTGATGCCCGGTGACGAGCTATCCGCCGCCGATTCACCAAAGATCCAAGGCCGCGGCATCTACCTGAACGCCTCCTTTGACTACAATCCCGAGATCGATGGCGACAGCACGCTGCTCGCACATGGTGATGCCAAGCTCGGCTACGTCCTCCACCTCGTCGCCAGCCGTCCCACGCTCACCATCTTCGTCGATGGCAAAGCCACCGCCATCGCTGCGGATACCCTGGAGGCTGGAAAAGCCAACGTCCGCGCCCTCATCGCCAACAGCGGCTTCATGTCCATCGCCGTGCCCGGCAAGAGCGAGGTGCTCGACCTCACACCCTTCGCGACCGGCTTCCCCGCCGAACCCGCGAAAGGCCTCAGCGCCGCGCAGAGCTTCGGTCCGCTCAGCTTGAAGGATTACCCGAACAGCACCCCCTTCGACGGCCCCATCCGCCGCCTGAACGTGACCCTCATGCCGCCCACCGAGGTCATCGCGAAACCGCTGCCCGCCGCTGGCCAGTGAGCCAGTGACAGGCTCCGTCTCCAGGCTCTGGTTTTGAGCCGGAGACGGAGGAAGAGGATTGCCTGCAAACTCAAGCCACCACGATCTGCGCCACTGGCCCATCCGCTGCGGCCAGGGAGCCGTTCAGGGCGATGATCTTGACCTTCACCGTCGCGCCTGAGGGCAGGTTTTTGAGGAGTTCCTCGCTGTCGCCGCCGCTCTTGCCGTATTCTCGCCAATCGGCATCCACGCCCACCACCTGGATGAAAATGCGGTCGTCACTGCTGCGGGTGCCACGGGTCCATTCCGCCGCCACGCGGCCGATGCCCGCGTTGCTGAGTTCCAGGTCCGTCGCGGGTTCTGGTGCACGAGGATTGGACGGGATGTTCAGGCCAAAGACTTCCCAGCGCTCATCGTCATCGGAGAGGCGCAGTTGCAGCTCGTCCACCAGGGCGATGAGCTGACGGCGCAGCGTCCCCAAACCGGCTTTTTTGTTGTTCAGCGCCACACCTTGAGCCGTGCTCGCACTGTTCGCTGCCTGCCGGCAACTGCTCAGCTGCTGGTGCAGCGCCAGCGCCCTCGCCGAGGTCACCTCGGGCCGTGGGGTGCCTGCGGGCACCTCATACGTCGGGTGCTGGCTCAGATAGACCGCCAGCGCGGACAGGCATTGCAGGCGTGCCTCCTGACTGCTGGGCACCGCGTTGGAGTTCCCTTGCCCATTGGTAAAACCAGCCAATGCCCACTCGGCGGACGGAGCGGCTCCGAGGATGGGCACCAAAGACGTGCGGGCGGCAGAAAGGAAGGTTTTGGCCTCGCTGTCTTTGTTCTTCCGCTCGGCCTCCGCCGCGCCGTTGGCCAGTTCCGCCTGCTTGAACTGATAAATCAGCCCCAGCACGGGCGGCGTCGCCGCCGGGTCGCCTTTCAGCGCGGTGAGGGAAAGGCGCAGATCGGCCTGTTTGACGGCCTTGAGGCCGACTTCGACTTCATGTGTGGCGCAGCCATCGGCCACGTCTTCGGCGAGAGCCAGCAAAGGGCGCTCCGGGTCCGGAATGGGATTATTGCTCATTTTTCGGTGTGGTTTAGGTTTCGCGGGAGAAGGATGAGGATCGACGTAGCCCACATCACCGGGCTCAAGCACATAGGACGGGTTCCCCCAGCGGGCATTGGGGTCGTCAAATCGCTCCCCGGCATCAAATCGTAGGACGCGCATGGTTTTCGGGTCGGTTAAGGGTGTAAAGGTGCCAAAAAGGCGTTTTGGAGGCCAAAACCTCCCCAAAACTCTCAAGAATGCGATAAAACGATGGCAACGGCGTCACCGTCCTATGCGATTGACGGTCGATTGATGGCAACCGCGTCACCGTTCTATCCGATTGACGGTCGTTTGATGGCAACGGCGTCACCGTCCTATGCGATTGACGGTCGATTGATGACAACGGCGTCACCGTCCTATCCAATTTGCCGTCGTTTGATGGCAACTGCGTCACCGTCCTATCCAATTTGCCGTCGTTTGATGGCAACGGCGTGCCCATCTTCACTGATTGACCGTCGCTGCCGACCTCTGCGAGAAACAGCTCATCCCAGCGGGTGGCGAAACCGCCTGCCCGTGCGAGGAGACAAATCAAATGGCTCATCCGCGTCTCTGCGCCCGTGGTTGTGCGAGCGAAGTGATGCCGTTCTACCAAAAGCCGGAAAAACTGTCGATGTTTATTTTGGAAGCTTGGGGATGCGCTCCCATCGCGCCGCTGAGAAAGGAATCGTTTCTTGCCACCGAAGGGGCTTTCCGGTAGAACGCCCCGGAAATTTCACCCCTTCATCACGACCCAGAACCTCATTCACTGACATAACCCAATTTGCGTGCCGCTCTGCAAGGAGCGGCTGGGCCTCATCCAAAACCGTCAATTTTTGCCGCCCAAACCAGAACGCACGTGGGAGACGCGCCCGAACGGGGCGCGGTCTGCCCGCGCCTGTTCTGGTAGGCGCTTGACGGTGCCTGGATGAGGGGTGCGACAGGCCGTCGCCCTCTTTTATGGCCCAAAGCAAAGGAACACGATTTTCCTGCCCCCTCCGAAAGCGCCATGAAACCACAACGATTGCTACCCTCAATGCTCTGGGTGCTCCTCGCCACGACAGCGGGGGTTTCCGCCCAGCAAAGCTCGCCGAAGCTGATTCAAAACCCGCGCATCTTGTATTCGAGCACCGTGCGGCATGCGGATGGAGGCACGACGACTTACCAGCGCATCGAGCCGCCCACCGCCGAACAGCTCGCCGCGCTCAATCCACCGGTGCAGGCTCCCACGACTCCTGCCGTGCCTTTGCCACCAGTTTTGCAATTCACGGCGAGAGTGTATGACGGAACACTCACGGAACTGAAATGGTCTCTCAACGGCGTGGAATGCCGGGCATGGAGCAGCGTGGATTTCCGCCTGCTGGAGGCGGTCCCGCAGTTTCAGCAGGGTGACATCACGAGGCGGCTGTCCGCGATCACGATGCTTCAAGTGCGGCCTCCGGCTGGAGTCGTTTCGCAGCGTCCATGGCCTCAATTTCCAGCGGAGGTGCTCGCGGCGGTGCCTGCGGGCATGCGTGCGTGGTATGCTTTGATGGAAACCAACGGCACCCCCGAGCAGGAAGCCGCCGCCTGCGCGGCGATGGATGCTCTTCATGCTTATGTGGAAACGAATTGGGAGGCTTTGCATACTCGCCGGACGCAACGCGAGGCTCAAAAAGCCGCCGAGGCAGCTTACAAGCTGGCGCATCCCGAAGCACCGCCGCCGCCAACCAACACGATCATCCAGTTCTGGAAGACACCACAGGCAGACATCCAGACGCTCAACCAAGGAGGCCAGCCATGAGCACGCGTCTTTCCATGTTGGCTATGGCCTGGGGGCTTCTGGCATCCACAGGCATGTTGGTGGCGCAAAACTCGGGCAGCCCTGGTGAGGGACTTTGTGCGGTGCCTGGCAGCACGCCGGGCGTGATGCAAATCTGCTGGTGGGGCAAAACCGGGCGCACCTACTTTTTGCAGACCAGCGCCACCCTGGATGCTTACTCCTGGTCCTATGCGGACATGGTGGAGGCGGGCGGGGATGCCGTGCTCTCCTACAGCCTCGTGCAAAGCCCCTCAGAGCGGATGTTTGTGCGCCTTGTTTACACCGACCAGTTTTATACAGGCAGCGCCTCCCTGGCGGACTTCGACGGCGATGGCCTCACCAACGCCCAGGAAGTGACCGCAGGCTGGGGCACTGACCCATTTGTGGCTGATACGGATGCCGATGGCTGGGGGGACAAGCAGGAGAATCTCGCGGGTAGCAGCGGGACTGATTCGCTTGTCTCACCGCCCAGGTTGAGCGGTTCTTATCTGGCTATGAACAGGACGGTTGACGTGCAATACCTTCACTCCAGCGAGAGCTACGGCTTCTCACGTTCCAAAAACAGCCAAGGGGAATGGGGTGACTATGGCTGGTCGCAGAACTGGACCATTCCAGGAAGCGAGCCGCCTTTCTCCCAGGGCGGCTTCACCTCCAGCACGCCTCAAATCAATTTCCACGACACTCCCACGGGTCTGCTGGAATCCACCAGCTACTGGCAGGCGAGCAACATGGTTTACCAGCCGTATGCACCGGCGCTGTATGTGACATACCAACCCAGCGGTTATCCCTATGCGAAGCACAACGTGGACGTTTTCAATACCAACAGCTATGCCTCTGAAACGGGGGGCTGGGGCGCTGGCTGGTATCGTTACCGCCTGCACCTCACCCAGCCAGTGAACTTCGAGGACAGCCTCGCCTATTTGGTCCTCCGCCACGACTACGAGCGCAATACAAACCCTGAGATCGAGGCCAATTGGAAGCATGTGGACGGGCCCGTCAGCGCGGCGGCAGGGATGACGTTGACGACACCCGCCGGAGCCACCACGGGGTCATGGCACTTCCAAGCCCACGAACCCGGCGGGCCCAATACCCTCCACGCCTATCAGGTGATCCCGGTGCCCTTCACCCTGCGGGCCTCTCCAGGTATGCGCTTCAACCCGCAGTCCGAGAACGGGGCTTACAACGCCATCGTGGAGTCGCTCGGCAATGAAATCGACCAGCTCGGTGCGCTGCAAATGGGCTATGGTCGCGCCTCACTACCCGGTGGGGCATATGTGGCACCTGTGGAGGTGTATGCCACGGTGCCTACTGTGCCGGGAATCTCGTGGGAGTGGAAGCGGCATGTCAAAGCAGCCTCCTGGCGTTTGCGATTCGAGAGGAGTGATGGAGTCAATGGGCCGTTATCGGGTCCCCATGTCTGGAAGGTAGTTCTGGCCTTCCCAAGAGATCAAAATGACGATCCGCAAACAAATCATCAGGACGTGACTCCCTCCGCCGCAGGCAGGATTTACACCGGTGATGCCAGCGGGGTGGACCTGCCTCTGGAAGCGAACCCTCTCAATGTGGGCGACTTCCTGTACTACGAAAAACTGTTTACCTATAAGCTAAAATGCACAGCCCCAAACGGGAGTTTTGAGATTGGGTCATTCAAGGTGGCGCAGATCATCGGTCTGAAGCGCACAGGTCAAAATGGAAATGCATCGGATTACCAGCCTATCATGAATACCAATTTTCAAGGCGGCGTAGATGTGAGCATTTCTCAACAGGAAGTATGGTCCTTAACTGGAAATCGCGCACCTGTGCAACTACCATGAAAATCCTTTTTTTCCTATTATCTGCCTGCGTTTCGTGGGTTTCCTTTACTCCAGTGTTCGCCGATGAGAGCGTGAGAGAACTCGACTTTCTCCCCGCTGACTGGGGCATGCGACACGGATGGTCTGTCGACTCGTCTATTGAAGAAGCACAAGTCATCGCCTTGGTGCGCTTGAAAACTCCTGGGAGCTATTCTGGGTTCGGACTTGGCTATATGAATTACAATGATGCCGAAATGGAGGTGCAGGTCAGCATTTTGGGTAAGCCTGATCCGACGATCAAAGGCTTTTACAGGATTCACACTGATTACGCCAAATCAAACAATCCGTTAAAAGTCGGGACGACGATGATCATTGTTGGTTATTACTATGAAAACCAACCGGAGTTGACCATTAGACGCTACATCTACCCGACGCCGGAGAACATGAAACGGGTGGTGGCCTCGATCCGCCAGTGGCATGGCAAGAAACTCGCCGAGGATCCAGAGGGCACGGCCCGGCTCGAAAAGGCACTCGCCGCGAATCTCGACGCCTATCAGCCCCCAACACCACCGCCAAGTCCGGCTGGGCAGCCTGCCCCTGCCTCCCCACCGCCATCAGGGCAAGAATGGCCGCTCTGGCTGGGGGGGATGCTCGTTCTCGCATTGATGGCGGTCGGGTGGTGGAGATGGCGCAGATCATCCAACAGGTGCTGATTTGATACACATGCCCTGCCAGTGAGCCGTGCCGGATGAAAAAACCCGCGCAAAAGCGGGCAAAGCGCCTATCTTTGCCCTCCAATCCCCTTCCCCGCCATGTTCGACAACCTCCTTTCCCCCCAGAACACCTTCCTCTACGGCCTCGGCCTCGGCGGCGTGTTCCTCGTGCTCTCGCTTTGGAGCCACTGGAAGACCAAGCGTGAGTTCAAACGCTTCAAATCCCACCTCAGTGACAAGCTCGATCTCGACTCGAAGCAGATCCAGGACATCAACAAAGAACGCGCCCGCCTGGCCCAGGAGGCTGAAAACCTCCGCATGCAGGTGGCCCGCCTCAACGAGCGCCCGGACAACAAGATGCAGCGTGAGCTCGAAATCCTCGCCCGCGCCGAGAAGCACATGATGATCAACGCGCCCGGCTTTGCCCCCGCGTGGGAGATGGCCAAATCGCAGGCCCTTTCTCAAATCGAGACCGAAGAGCGCGGCATGTCCTTCCCTCAGAAAATCTTCCGCAAGCTGCTCGGCCCCACCTCGAACGGTCAAAACGTGGCCCTTCCTGAGTCCGCCGCCGTCGCCGCCAAGAATGGCGAGGCAACCGCCGCAGCCGCCTGATCCAGTTTTCCCTCCTCAGCGCCAGCATGACCCGGACCGAGGCCTATCTGGCGCTGAACCTGATCCCGCAGATCGGCCCCGTGAGGGTCAAAAAACTCCTGAGGCACCTCGGAAGCCCGGAGGCCGTTTTGACGGCGAAAAGCCGCGATCTCATCCTCGTGGACGGCATCGGCCAGGCTCAAGCGGAGGCCATTTCCCAATGGGAATCGCAGATCGATCTCGCTGGCGAGTTGAAGAAGATCGAGGAACGCGGCCTGAAGCTGCTCACTCAGGAAGATCCGCTCTACCCGCGCCTGCTGCGAGAAATTCACGACCCGCCGGTGCTGCTGTATGTGTGGGGAGAACTGCTCCCCCGCGATCACCATGCCATTGGCATCGTCGGCAGCCGCCATGCCACTCACTACGGCCTCAGCGCCGCGAAGAAGCTCTCCTTCCAGATCGCTTACGCCGGCTACACGGTCATCAGCGGTCTCGCTCGCGGAATTGACACCGCCGCGCATGAGGCAGCCCTCGCCGCCAAAGGCCGCACCATCGCCGTCATCGGCTCCGGCATGGGAAAACTGTATCCGCCGGAGAACATGGCCCTCGCCGAGCGCATCGCTCAAAACGGCGCCGTGCTCAGCGAGTATCCGGTGGACCGCATCGCGGACAAACAAACCTTTCCCTACCGCAACCGCATCGTCGCCGGGTGGAGCTGCGGCCTCGTCGTCGTTGAAGCTCCTGTGCGCAGCGGATCGCTCATCACCGCTCAGCAGGCCGCCGATCAGGGCCGCACCGTCTATGCCGTGCCCGGCCCCATTGACAAACCGACCTCCGCCGGTTGCAACCGACTCATCCAGCAGGGCGCCAAGCTCATCATGGATGGCGGCGATGTGCTCGACGACCTGAACAGCCTGTTCCCCACCGCTCCTCTGGCACCCAAAGTGCAGGAAAGCACGCCAGCCGCCGAATTGAGCCTCGACGAACGCATCCTCTACGACGCCATCGGCACCGAGGAAGCCCACATCAATGACATCACCACGCTGTCCGGCCTCACCAGCGCCACCGTGAACGCCACGCTCATGCGCCTCGAAATGAAGCGCCTCATCCGCGCCCTCCCTGGTCGCCGCTATGTGCGGATGGTCTGAACGATGAAAACAGCTCTCAGGCGTGCCGCCCTTTGAAAGTCAGCTCGGCAATGCCGCTCTTGTCGAGATTACCCAGACCGAGGGAGACCATCTTGTCGTATTGCGCCTTGGTGGCAGCATTCAGAGGCAGGTTCAGCCCCATGCTTTCCGCCACACCGGCCGCGATGCCGCTGTCCTTCGCCGCATGCTCGGCGGAGAACCAGCAATCATGCTCGCGAGCCACCATGTCCGCGGAGTCCGTCTCGAGCACGCGGGAGTTGGCACCTGTCTGGCTGAAGACTTCGCGGATCAGGTTCAGATCATGTCCGAGGGCGGCGGCGAGCCCCAGTCCTTCGGCCAGGCCCGCCGTGTTGATGTTCATGACCATGTTCACCAGGGCCTTCACCTCGGCGGCACGACCAGGGCCGCCGATGAAACGACGGTTGACGCTCATCTGCTCGATCATGGCCTTCACCTTCTCATACACAGGTTCGTCACCGGCGAGCATGAGATAGAGCTTCCCTTCACGAGCATGACTGATGCTGGAGGCCATGCAGGCCTCAAGGCTCGCAGCACCGGCCTTTTTCGCAGCGTCATACACCTCGCGAAACACCGCCGGGGACAGCGTCGCGCAGTTCACGAAAATCTTGCCGGCGGCACCGGTGAGGAGGTTGTCCCCTGCCCCAAAGTAGATCGAGCGCATCGCGGCGTCATTGGTGATGACGGTGAAGATCACATCCGCGGCAGCGGTGACCTCCGCGAGCCTTGTGAAGGCTTTGCAGCCGAGTTCGTCAGCCAGTTCTGCGGCGGCCGGCGCATTCACATCGAGCACGGCGGTGACGTTGTATCCGCATTCCTTGAGACGGCGGGCCATGTTGGCCCCCATTTTTCCGACTCCGACAAAGGCGACTGTTTGAGACATGGTGTGGTTGGGTGGGTGAAGGATGAAGTATCGGCGCAAAATCTCGCTTCCTGTCACGAGTCGGCTGCCTTCTCGCTGACAAGCATCAGCCCTCCTAGCTTCATCAAGCCCTCACGGTCAACGATTACGTCTCCCAGGTCATTACTTTCCAGTTTCACCTTCTGGTCCGTCCCATTGAGCAACAGCAGTGGCAGATGTCGAGATCAGTGCCGTTCACGATATGCCAACGACTTCGAGTCCGTTGATTCGCAAAAAAGTGGAGGCGAGGGGAGTTGAACCCCTGTCCGAACCGCCGTTATCCGTAGCGTCTCCATGCTCAGTCTCATCTTTGGTCTCGGCGGGAGGCGGCTTGAGACGGCCTACTCTTCACCCAGCGTCCTGTTGGATCTCGTTGGTCACCCGGTCGCCCGGTGATTCAACCAGCCTGGTAGTGTCGTCAGGCAGGCTACCAGACATCGCCTGCGTGACGTCGCGGGGCTTAAGCCGCGAGAGCGAGCTCGTTAGAGTTCACATTTATGTTTTTGATCCGCGATTTTAACGAGGCCAACGAATCATCCTCGGCATGCAGCTCCGAACTCAGACGACCCGTCGAAACCAGTACGCCCCCGTTTTGGAGAGGGTGGATAGTAGAGCCTGAAAGTGGAAGGTCAAGACATGCCTCAAATCACCGGCCCGGCGGCATCTTTCCACTGCTCGTGGAACTGCTTGTAGATGATGGGGCTGATCTCGCTGGGCTTGATCTCGCTGCGGCCGCCCCAGAAGACATTGGTGTAGAGCAGCGGGATGTTGATGTCAGCGAGGTGCTTGTCGATGGCGGCCTTGTGGGTGAGGACGGTGTCTTTGTCGGTGCCGTGGATGACTCCCATGATGTTCACGTTGGCAAAGCGCTCGCCGCCTTCACGCCAGTAGCAGTGGGTCATGATGGGATGACGACCGACTTCGCCGCCGGCGCGTTCTTCCATGCCCTGCGGCACACGCCAGTGGAAGAGGGCGTTGAAACGGGTGACACGCTGACCGCTGGCGCTGGGCTTCACATGCTCCAGGAAGGTCGAAAAGCGGCCGATGACACCTTTCTTGTCGAGCTGCTTTGCCACTTCACAGAAGCGTTCGAGGCTCACGCCGGCATCTTTGGCTCGGCCCGCCCATGGCTCCGGGCCGATCTCCTCGGGTTTGAGGTCGCCTTTGAGGTTGAGGAGCACGTTCCACTCCTCCGCATCGAGGTCGGCGATGTTGGTGGTCATCATCTTCGCGGGTTCATCGGCTTTTTCGCCGGGTTCCATGGTCTTGCGGCGCACATGGCCCACGCCGAGGGCGAAAATGCCATGGGCCTGCATGGTGTAGTAGTCCTCGGCGCCGATGAGACGCTTGAGCAGGTCACAGTGCTCGTTGATGTTTTTATCCTGCGGAACCTTGAGGGTCGTCCAAAGGCGGAAGTCACTGCCGCTGACCTCACGGTCCGTGCTGCGAAGGACCACATGACCGCTGAAAGGGTCCTGCTTGAAGAGGAACTCAAAGGCGGCGTCGAGTTTTTCGGTCGGCACTTTCCAGGCGACGAGAGCACCCTCGGCGAGTTTGTTCGCCAGCAGCGTCTGACGCACGCGGCGAATCACTCCGGCGGCCAGCATGGCGCGGATGCGCTCCACCACGGTATCAAAAGGCACGCCGCTTTGCTCGGAGATGAATTGAAAGGGGTGCTGGTGGAATCCCTTCACGCAATCCTCGCTCACGGAGAGGATCTGGGTGTTTATAGGA
>JBKCXA010000049.1:0-2065 GCA_046316935.1 Prosthecobacter sp. | reverse complement strand
GTCGCCACCGACCATGGTGTTGGCCACCAAGGCGGCCTCGAAGTCGTCGGCATACTTCCATGCGAGGTAAAGCGCGGCGGGAAACGATTCGCGGATGTAGCACGCGGGACTCACATGACGGCCGATGACCACCAAATCGGGCTCTTTGGACCAAAGCGACGCTTTTCGCTCCGAGAACCAGCGGCCCGCGTGATGCAGAATCGTCTCTCGCAGCGGCTCGCCAAGCATCAGAGCCAGCAGCATGCGCGTGAGTGTTTTCGCCGCGTCGAGCATGTCGGCATCGCCGTGGGAAAAGCCCACATGCTCCAGCACAGCCTCCGGTGCTTCCTTGCCCAGACGAGCGCACAGCATCCCCACGCCCGCGAGACCGCCGATGTGCACATCCGCGCCGCCGCAGCGCTGCGGCTTCCAGCCACGCGCCAGATGGGTGAAGAAATGCCGGTGATACTCCTCCGCGTAGGTGTCTCGATGTTTCCCCGGCGTGAGCATGAAGTCGATGTAGCGCTGCAGGTAGTCATCGAGATCGTAGCCACCCTTGGCAGTCAGCGATTCATCGAGCACACGCACGAGCTGAAGGTTCAGCGTGTTCTCACCCTGCCGCAGAAAAGGATGATAGTGCATGCCCGGCTGGCCCCAGTATTGCGCCTGCTCTCGAAGGATGTCGCCGCGTTCGTTGAGCGGCGTGTAGCTGGATCGCCACAGGATGCTATCGGGGTGCGGATGCTTCGGCGCCAGGTAGCTGCGGATCACGCCGTAGTCGCGACGCAGCGCGGCGCGGTCGTAATACCAATGCGCCGGCATCGCCAGCGCATCACCCATGTAGGCACCGGTGACCATCCCGGCGCAGCGATCTTCGAGAACGTTGTTCATGATTCAAATGAGGTGGTTTCGGCAAACTCATGTCCTGCGAGCCACGCGTCCTCAACGCGTGAACGACGCAGCGCATCGCCCACAAAGTGCAGACGTGGAGGCAAAGCAGGCACCGTGATTGGCGCATCGACGCGGGCGAGCCGCCAGCGATGCCCGAAAGCACCCGCCAAAGCCTCCGACGGAATCTCCCAGCGTTCCTCGACCATCGAGCGAACCAGCGCAGGATACTCCGCAGGCGGTTTTTCGAGATGCTCGCGGCTGAAGGCCTCACCGAGATGCGCCACCAGCACCGTGAAGCCGGGGGCGATGCGTCCCGGCTTGTGATTCTCGCACGCCGTCCAAGCCAGTGCGGCACCGGGTGAGCTGAAGGCATAGGTTTCACGCGTGCGGCCGATCCACTCGCCATGATAGGCCAGCACCACCGCGAGACATGGGATGTAATCGAAGCTCTGCTCCACACCGAAAAGCCGTGCCGTCTGCGGCCACGGCGCAGTGCTCACCACCTGGTCAAAATCAGTCCGCAGGCTCCGCGCATCCTCGATCTGGCATTCGGTGCGGATCTCCAAACCCTTCGCCAATTCGCGAGCGAGGCGACTGTTGCCCTCACGATGAATCCAGCGGCCTGAATCTGGCAACTCGCGGCCGTTTTCATCCCGAACTGGCATTTCCAGTCTCCACAAAGCCTCGCCACAAGCCGCGACGGCCGCTTCGCGAAATCGCTCATCGCGCATCGTGAAATACTGCGCCCCATGATCGATCACATGGCCTTCCCAGCGCTTCGACGCACAACGCCCGCCAAAGCCCCGCGACTTCTCCAGCAACGTCACCGCCGCGCCACGTCGCGAAAGTCCTCGCGCTGCCGCGATGCCCGCGATCCCCGCGCCGATGATGGCGATGCGTTTTGCAGAGAGGTCGTTCATAGGCAGAAAAGGAGACCGATGACGCGCAGCGTCCAGGCGGCGGTGCGTAGCCAGTTGGTCGTCACGAGCCGCTGATGTGCCACGGCATCAAAACCGCGCGCGAGACATTGATGCAGTGGCACCTGAACGAAAGCCGTCGAGAGCCAAACAAAAGTCAGAAGCGCCAGACTGATCGAAAAGCTCATTTCACGTCTTCCCGTCCAGAACAGCCAGACACCGCTGCCAAGTTCCGCCAGCATCATGGGCCCCACGACCCATCCGATGCACGTTGTGTA
>JBKCXA010000048.1:0-2852 GCA_046316935.1 Prosthecobacter sp. | reverse complement strand
AATGACGACCTCGAATTCCGCCCCGAGATGCTCACGAACTACAAGCTCGTCCTCAGTGTCGGCCACGACGAGTATTGGAGCACGCCGATGCGCGACAACTTGGAGGCCTGGATCGCCCAAGGTGGCAACGTGGCCTTCTTCAGCGGCAACACCTGCTGCTGGCAGGTGCGCAGCGAGGCCGAGGGCCGCGCCTTCACCTGCTTCAAGCAGAATTACCACCTCGATCCCGTCTTCCAGACCCGCGACTTCAAAACGCTCAGCACCGCGTGGAGCCATCACCTGCTTCAGCGCCCGGAAAACCAGCTCACCGGCGTCGGCTTCCTGTGGGGCGGCTACATGCGCAGCCACGGCCAGTTCATGGATGGCGACGCCTCTTTCATCGTCTACCGCCCGGACCACTGGATCTACGAAGGCACCGGCCTGAAGCGCGGTGAACGCTTTGGCGCCAAGGACACCATCGTCGGCTACGAATGCGACGGCTGTGAACTCGAGTGGCGCGACGGCCTGCCCTTCGCCACGCACAAAGACGGCACGCCAAAGACCTTTGAAGTCCTCGGCACCTGCCCTGTCCGCTGGCACCCCGACGACGTCGAGTGGTATGAGAAATGGGAGATCGGCCGCACCGGCGCCGCCTGCCTCGGCCTCTACACCAACGGCGGCACCGTCTTCACTGCCGCCACCACCGATTGGTCGCATGGATTACAAGGCAATGACGCGCATGTCGTGCGCATCACGAAGAACGTGCTGGAGAGAATGGGGAAGTGAAGTTGCTTCAAAGCACCCTTAATAACGCTGTGACTCCCATTCTTGGAGCGACGCTTTCGCCTCTGACCAATCGCCTTGGGAGATAAAGTCAGGTTGCATTCCTGCATCAACAAAAGCCTTCATAAATGTTGGATATTGATCCTTATACAGGCCCCATGTCGTTTCGTACTTTCTCCGGATGGGTTCGTCGATCTGCGTTTTCATGGCACACCCAATCGAGCTCAAAAATGAGCATTCTTTGGTGAGAACATCTTCCAGCCCGCTAGCAAAGACCAAAATCCAGTCCAACGGAAACGCTACGCCAGCGTCTTCGTCGCTCTTTGGTGAACTTCCGGCATTATTGGCAGGCGAGTTATGATGAAAGTGGAGTCCTGAGATTGCTTGGGTCAAAAAGACAAAACTAAACCCCTCGTTGTAGCGTCGAGCATGAAACACACTGCTGAATTGCAGACAATAATTGTCGATAAACAAACCTACAGCTTTCAGCTCTTTTTCCGCTTTATGAGCATCACGAGTGGCTGGACCGAAAAACGTATCAACGTTTCTCATTCGCTCGCGATGAAAATCACCATGAGTGACAATACCCCGGAAGAAATAGCCTTTGCCCAGACTACGGAACAACAAATCCTGGGCAAACTCGCACAGGAACATGACCGCATATCTCGAATCAGCTTCGCTCTGTATCTCAAATTTGTTGAACACGAGCAGCGTATCCGAGAAGAAGACGACCTCGAAAGCATCATGTCGATGGACATTCAGCGAATCAACTATTCTTAGCACCTCAAGTGCCTGGTCAGGCGTATCGATTAAGTTCGAAAAGCCGAGTATGTCGAGATAGAGGATAAAATGCTTTTTCATTTTGGTGAGAAATTAGAACCGGTTTTTGGCAACCGCCGAGTTCATGCCGTGATTCTGTCGGAATCCGACAGCGGAGCAACATTCGTTTCCCCAGCCTTCCAGCCGCTTATTTGACGCTAAACTTAACTCGTCAGCATCTTATCAGCGGTTCAAAGATTTGGGAGAACACCGAGGAGCCATTCACTGCGGTTTTCCCATCTGTCGCGGTGTGGATGGATTGGACCACTCGCGAACGTAGTCCCCGCATGAAATCCACGCTCTTCTTCCTCGCGCTTACGTCCTCGCTTTTCGCCGCGGAGCGGCCCGCAGTCACGGTGCCGCGGCAGACGAGCGGGGACACGGCGGTACAGCCGAAGTGGGCGGAGACGTTGACGGTCACCGTCGGCACGAAGGACGCGGACATCGTCGGCAGTGACCAGCGGGTCATCCAGGCAGCGGTGGATCATGTGGCGAGGCTCGGTGGTGGCACGGTGCGCATCCTGGCCGGCACGTATCGACTGCGAAACGCGGTTTATCTGCAAAGCGGCGTGCATCTCATCGGCGAGGGCGAGAAGACGGTGCTCATCAAAGAGCCCTCCACCACCACGCCGCTGAAGCTCGACAGCGACTGGTATGACCAGGAGATCACGCTGCACGACGCCACAGGCTTCCGCATCGGCGATGGCATCTGCCTGCGGGCCAAGGACGCCAAGACCGGCCGCCAGACCGTGATCAAGCGCACGCTCACCGGCCGCAGCGGTAACCGCTTCAAGCTCGACAAGCCCCTGCGCGAAAACCTGTGGCAGATGAACGGCGCCACCTGCTCCACGCTCTTCCCACTGCTCAGCGGAGAGTTCGTGGACGACCTGCGCATCGAAAACCTCGTGCTCGATGGCAATCGCGAGCACAACGCCGAGCTCGATGGCAACTACGCCGGCTGCATTTTCCTCCAGGACTGCAACCGCATCCACATCCGCGGCGTCACCGCCCGCAACAACCACGGCGACGGCATCTCCTGGCAGATCTGCCACGACGTCGTCGTCGAAAACTGCCTCAGCGAGAACAACAAGAACCTCGGCCTGCATCCCGGTAGCGGCTCGCAGCGGCCCGTCATCCGCAACAACACCCTGCGCGGCAACGACATCGGCATCTTCTTCTGCTGGGGCGTCAAATACGGCCTCGCCGAGCAAAACACGATCGAGGACAACCGCGTCGGCATCTCCATCGGCCATCGCGACACTGACAACCTC
>JBKCXA010000047.1:0-8912 GCA_046316935.1 Prosthecobacter sp. | reverse complement strand
CCGTAGTAGTGCTCAAAGCCCTGCGCCGTGGGAAGAAACTCCGGCTGATCACCAAGGTGCCATTTGCCAATACAGGCGGTGGCATAGCCGGCGTCTCGCAGCACCTCCGCCACGGTGGTCGTGTCCGGGTTCAAACCGACGGCGGCAGCAGGAAACAGCACGCCGGGGATGGGCAGCACGCGTTTCGGATAGCAGCCGCTCATCATCGCCGCCCGCGAGGGCGAGCAGACGGGCGCGGCGTAGTGGCTGGTGAGCTTCATGCCCTCCTTCGCCATGCGGTCGAGCTGCGGCGTGGGCACTTTGCCACCGAACGGGCCGATGTCGGCATAGCCAAGGTCATCGATGTTGATGAGGACGAAGTTGGGCGCGGCGTGGAGGGACGCGAAGAGCCAAGGGCAAAGGGCGAGGACGAGGTTGAGAAGGCGCATGGTGGGCGGTGAACGATGCACCGCTAGCGCTTCTTCCTTGCTCTGAGGACTCAATTGATGCCGAGGGTGACGCAGAGAGCGGGGAATAGACAATATACGATAGACAATACCGCTGCTGCGCCTGCGCCGCCTTATCGTCTATTGTTTATTGTCTATTCCCTCGTTGCCCCTTCCTCATCAAGCCACACGGAGATTCGACATCACTTTCCATCCGCCTTCCAAGTCAGCTTCCCACCCGCATCGAGCAGGTAGGTCACGGGAATAGGTTTGGTCTTTTCACCCGGTGGGATGAGCTGGCCTTCGGCATTGAACTCGGTGGTGCGGGCGTCGTGATGGCGTGTCCACCCGGTGAGCTGGCCGGTGGCATCGTCATAGCGCATGATATCACGCCAGGGTTTCCGCGTGGTGAGCCGCGGCGGGAACCACGCGGTGGCGGGCGAGCGATCCAGCACGTCCGGTAGCAGAACATGGCTGAGCACTGTGAGATGCAGGCCGCGCAAAGCCTGTCGATCGGCGATGGTGAGCTTCTTCGGAAACACGGAGGTGCGCAGCGTGCCATCCTTCTCCTGATGCAGGATGCCGAGCAGGCTGAGGCGATGGATTTCAGCCCGAAGATCCGCCGGCGCGGTGGTTTTCGATGACTTCGCCGCGAAGTCGAGGATCTCGGCCTGGTTTTGAATGAAGAGCAGCGGATCGCTGGCCATGACCTCCAAGGCGACAAGCAATGCCACACGCAGGATGCGCGGTTTTTCGCCCGGCAGCGGCTGGTCGAGCGTCTTCGCGAGATGATCGAGGGCCTCGCCTCGAAGCTTGTCTGCCTCCGCTTTGAGCTTTGGATCACGAGCGACGGTGGCAGCGGCTTCGAGTCGCTTTTGAATCTCATTTTGTGCCTTCAAGATGGCCTCCCGTTCGGCGTCCGTGAAGAGCGGCGCAGTCAGACGGGCGAGCAACGAGCCCTGCAAAGGCGCGGCGAGGGCATTCATGAGACGCGTCCATCGCAGATCCCGGTCCTCGTAAGGAAGCCCAGGCTCGGGATTGGCCGTCTCGTAGTGGATCTCGCTCACGCGGCCTTGCGGATCGTAGAAGCGCATTTCGTTCGGCAGCATGTAAAAGCTGATGATGGCCGGGGCGCTGATGCTTTTCCCATCGGTGGCAAAGGCGGCGATATCGATGCGGTGGCTGCGAATGCCGCGTGCGCCGGGCACGGGCGGTTGCCAGCGCACACGGATGCGGGCGAGCGTGGTGCCGGGCTGCTGATCAATGCGCAAAAAGCGTGGATCGCCCTGCAACACGGCAAATTTCGCGGAGAGCTTCCGCGGCGTGGCGGCGAAGGATTTATCGAGGCTGACGATGAGGCCGTGCTCGGCGGTGTTCTCGCGGAAGATGCGTCCGATGCTCACCGGCGTGGTGGCGATGCTGGTGTGGGCTGGCATGCCCTGCGGCTCGAACCACTGCTTGCCACGCTCGACCTTCGTCTCCTCCTTGATGTCGATGAGAGCCACGGGCGGGATGGTCTCGGGCGTCATCTCATGCGCGAGCTGGATCATTTTAGCCTCGTCGATCTGCGCGGCATCAAAGACCACCGGATGCGCCCGGCCGGTGAAGTAGTCCTCCTCCTTCACGACCATCTTGTTCGAGCGGCGGAAGATGGCCTGAAGTGTGGGCGCGAGGAGCTTTTTCTCCAAAATGACCTTCTGCGTGGCCGGTGGAAACGCCGCAGCCGCGGAGATGAAGGCCTGCAGGAAGGGTTGATCGCTCGACGATGAGCCCTGCGAGATCAAAAGGGTCGGCGTGTTCAGTGGAAGGAGGTCGCCGTAACCGCCTACGCCGTTCGCGCCCTGATCATGATCGAGGTGCTCGGGGTAAATGAAGAGGTTGTTGAGGAAGTACTGCTTCGTGAGGAACTCCGAGCCGGCGGGATCGGTCATGTAAAGCCGCGGCAGGCAGCCCACCTGGTCCGGGGCGGAGGCCATGGAGCAGTTGCCTATGACCGGGAAGCTGCGCACCGTCTTTGCAGGCCCCTTGTCATCGCCAACGGCCTTCATCACCTGGAGCTGCGGATAAAGCTGGGTCGGAAACGGCGAGTGCTGGCCGTCGCGGTTCTCGTAAGTGATGGCGGAAAGCCCCGCGGCCGTGCCTGCGGCAAACCATTCATTGAGCGCCTTCGCCGTGGCATCATTTTTCAAAGACACAACCTGCCCCCCGGCGGGAATCGCGAGGAGCAACAGAGCGAAGGAGAGCGGGAAACGCACACCGGAGTTTCGCGGACGATGCCCGATTGGCAAGAAGCAAGGCGTGCAACCTCCTCCTGATTGCTTTTTGACCGCGAACCTGCCAAAACATCCAAACCATGGCTCCCACCAGCATCTTGAGTCAAAACGCCGTCGCGGAGGCGCTCTTCGACGCGCTGCCTGATGTCGTCTTTTTCATCAAAGACAGCTACGGACGCTATGTGGTGGTGAATCAGACCCTCGCCGCCCGCTGCGCCGGCGGGGACAAAACGCGTCTCATCGGCAAAAAGCCCGATGAAGTCTATCCCGCGCCGCTCGCCGCCAGTTATGCCCGGCAGGACGAGCAGGTGCTGAAAACAGGCAAAAGCATCGACCAGCAGCTCGAGCTGCACATCTACCCCGGCGGCAAGGCTGGCTGGTGCCTCACCACCAAGCATCCGCTGCGGGATGACCAAGGCCGCATCACCGGCGTGGCCGGCATCTCACGTGATTTGGATGCTCCCAGCGACAAGGCCACCGGCTTTGCCGAACTCGCCAGCGCCCTGCGGCACATGCGCAAGCACTTCACCGAAAGCCTGCGCATCGAGGACATCGCCACGAAGGCGGGGCTGAGCGTGTACCAGTTCGAACAGCGTGTGCAGCGCCTCTTCCAGATGAGTCCGCTGCAACTTCTCCACAAGCTCCGCCTCGACGAGGCCACGCGTTTGCTTCGCGAAACCGATCTCCCGCTCGGCGAGATCGCCCTGCAAACCGGCTGGTGCGATCAAAGCGCCTTCACCCGCCACTTCAGCCGCTACGCCGGCATGGCCCCCGGCAAGTTTCGGTCGATGCAGGGGACGAAGTGAGCCATCTCACTTCTCCACCTTCGCCTTGCCACCAAAATACGGATACTTGTCCCAGGCATCGAAAGCGGGATCAACACGCGGATCGGCTGTCTCGCGCATCCACACGTCCACTCGCGAAGCGAGCCTGGCCTTCGTTTCAGCCATCGCAGGATCTGACGCGAGATTTTTCACTTGGTCGGGATCACTGCGAAGATCGTAAAGCTCCTCCGCAGGCCGTTTGGCGAAATTGATGTCGAAGAAGGGCTTCATCGAAGGTTCATCACGACGATCGAGAATGAGCTGCTTTGTCACGGTGGGATCGACATCGCCCCAGGGACCGACGGCGAAGTGAAGCTCGGGATCGCCCGCAGGCCAGCGATCGGGGCGGAGGTTCCGTAGATAAAGAAAATCGGCCGTGCGAATGCCTCGGCAGGGATAGCTCAAATCTCCCTGTCGCACATTCGCATGGCGTTCACGTTCGACGAAAACGTGGTCGCGATCTTTGCCATCGCTTTGACCTGTGAGTACATCGAGAAAGCTGCGTGAGGTCATCTCCGGCCACTTTGGCACTTCAGCGATGTCGAGGAAGGTGGAAGGAAGATCCGTGAGGGTGATGAAGGCTTCGCTGCGCACGCCTGCTTTGACCTTGCCAGGCCATCGCACGGCCAGCGGCACATGCGAGCCGCTGTCGTGACAATTCGCGAGGCCGCGTGGCATCTGCCAGCCGTTGTCGCTGGTGTAGATGACGACCGTGTTTTCCAGCTCACCGCTCTTTTCGAGGATCGCGATGGCTTCACCAAAGGCCGCGTCCATCTCCTGCGCCGCGGCGAGGTAGGCGGCGATCTCGCGGCGCACCTCCGGCGTATCTGGGAGATAGGCAGGAACGCGGATTTTGGCCATGTCGATGCCAGCGGCAGCTCCGTCGAATTTCTTGAAGCTGTGGAGCGCCGTGTGCGTGCTGCCGTGCCAGAAGAAGAACGGCTTCTTCTCGCTTCGAGCCTGCATGAAAGCATCGAAGTCCGGATACTGCTTGCCCGCGGGATTGAGTTCGCGGCCATGGTCCTTGTGATTGCCCGGCGACCAGCCCTTGCCGGTGAAGCCGGTGTGATAGCCGCCCTCATCGAGAGCATCGGTGAACACGCGAAACTTCGGGTGAAACCGGCTCCAAAGGCTCGCCATATCCTCCAACTGATGCGCCACGCGACCAGTAAGCAGACAGGACCGCGTGGGCGAGCACGAGGGCACTGGACAGAAGGCGTTCGCGAAGTTCATTCCTTCGCCAGCAATGCGGTCAAACACCGGCGTCTTCACGGCCGCGCAGCCATTCGCCGCCGCATGCTCGTAGGACCAATTATCCGCGATGAGCAGGAGGATGTTTGGGCGTGGTGCCGCGTGGAGGACGAAGGCGGCGAGGAGAAACAGGAGTGTACGCATCGCCGCTAAACGTGACAAAGCCGCCAATCATGCGAGGCCAAGCGCCCCGCCTTCGCAGAGTTCCTTCTTGCCGAAGGTCTGCAGGTTGTGCCCCATCGCCTGTGCGACGGACATCCAGAGGCGGTTGTGCGCGGCTTTGTCGAATTTGAGGCTGCGGCCCATCTTGAAGCCGAAACCGCCGCCCACCATCACATAAGGGATGTTGTCGAGCGTGTGCGTGTTGCCTTTGCCGAGCTCGTTGGTCCACACGAGCAGCGTGTTGTCGAGCATCGAGCCATCGCCCGCAGGCTCGGGAGTGTCGCTGAGGCGCTTCGCGAGGTAGGCGAACTCCCCGGCGAACCACGTGTTGATCTTCATGAGCTTCTCGTAGCTGTCCTTTTTGTCATCGGGATCGTGCGAGAGGCTGTGGTGGCCTTCCTCGACGCCCAGCCAGCGCATCTGCGCCATGCCCACGCTGCGCATGTATTGCAGCGTGGCCACGCGGGCCATGTCGTTGGCGAGCGAGTTGACGAGCAGGTCAATCTGGATGCGGCTGATCTGCGGCGTGTTGTCGTTCACCAGCTCGATGCTCGGATCGACGGCGGGCACGGGATGCGTGAGCTTGCCCACCTTGTCCGCATCGGCCAAATCCTGCTCGAGGCTGCGGACGAGCGTCATGTGCTGGTCGAGCAGGGCCTTGTCGCGGGCGCTGAGCTTGTTCGACACTCGTTTCAAATCTTCACGCACATCATCGAGGATGCTCACGAGGCTCTCCTTGTCCTTCATCTTGCCGTACACCTTCTTCAGCACCTGATGCGGATCATCGATGGGGGCCACGGGCTGGTTCGCACCGGCATAGCTCATGCGTGTCCAAGGGTCCGCACGGTCAGGAACGGCCACGCCGAATTCGAGCGAGCCAAAACGCGTTTTGGTTTCCTTGCGGCTCTGGAGGAAGTTTTTGATCTCCTGGTCGATGGAGATGCTGCTGGCCCATCCGGCGGGATTACCGCCGCCGCCCATGATGTTGCCCTTCATGAGTTCATCGCACGTCAGCAGGCAGCTCATGCCGCGCATGTGGCTGTCGCCATCGCCACGCACCTTGTTGGCGATGCCGTGGAGGATGAGCATCTGCTTCTTGAAAGGCTCGAGCGGCTTCAAGATGGACTTGAAGCTGAACTCGCTGCCCTCTTGATCCGGCCAGAACTCGTTCGGCAGCGTGCCGTTCGGCGAAAACATGATGATGAGCCTCTGACGCTTCTGCGGGGCTGGGGCTCCGGTGATGCTTGGCAGGCCGGACAGGAACGGAAACGCCCCGGCGGAGATGCCGAGGTCGCGGAGGAATTGGCGGCGGTGGAGGTGTTTCATATGAAGAAGGCTACGAGGCGGGGTGGAACTCGGTTTTGCGTCATTTGACCTCCGTCGCGACGAGCGCGATGTCGATCATGAGCTTCTGAATGTGGCAGTTGTTGGCGGCGAAGGCTTTTTGCAGGTTGTCGAGCGTGGCGGGGCCGTAGGCGGTGGGCTCTTGTTTGACGAGGTGATGGAAGAGATGGCGGGTGAAGGCGCGTTGGCCGGCAGGATTGCTGGCCACATAGTTAACGATGTCACGCGGGCCGGTGAGGCGCACGAGCTGGCCTTCATGCGTGGTGAACTCGCTCACGGGGTTCACGGGCTTGTTGTTGTCCTTGGTGCGCCAGCGGCCGACGGCATCAAAGTTCTCCAAACTGAAGCCGAGCGGGTTGATCATGCTGTGGCAGGTCATGCAACCACCGCTGCGGGTGAGCTCAGTGATCTTTTCGCGCATGGTGAGCTTCGGATTGAAGTGGCTGTCCTCGAACACGACGGCCTTTTGCGGCGGCTTGAGCGACATGCCGACGATGTTGCGCGTCAAAAACACGCCGCGATGCACGGGCGAGGACTGCTTCGTGTAGGCAAGCGAGGCCAGCAGATACGGATGCGTGACCACACCAGCGCGTTGTTTCGGATCAAAGCCGACGCGTTGGAACTCATCGCCGGTGACTGGGTGGCCGTAGAACTTGCCGAGGCGTTCGTTGAGCAAAAGGTAATCAGCCTGCAGTAGCTCGCGGTAGTCGGACTTCTCACTCCAAACGACCTCGTCGATGAACTGGAAGAGTGACTCGCGCAGGTCGGCGAACACTTCGGGTGTGAAGTCCGGGAAGACCTTCGGGTCCTTGCTGCTGCCTTCGGCTCGCTCAAGCTCGAGCCAATGGTGGAAGAAGCCGTGAAGCTTCGCCTTTGTGCGCGGATCGCTGATCATGCGCTGGGCTTCGGCGCGGATTTGATCGCGTGTTTTGAGTTTTCCGGCCGCGGCGGCCTGCATGAGCTTTTTGTCCGGAAGCGAATCCCACAGTGCGAGGGCGAGGCGCGAGGCTGTTTGGTAGTCGTCGGCATCGGAAAGATCCGGGTAGAGGAACTGCGGAGATTTCAGCGTGAGCATCACGATGCGCTTCACGGCGGTTTCGGGCGTTTTCGCGGCCTTGAACTGCGATTCGATGATGAGCTGCTTTATCTCTTCGGTCACCGGGCGGCGGAAAGCAGTCTCGACGAAGGTCTCGGCAAACTTCCGTAGCTTCGCGGCACGGTCCGGTGCACCCGGTTTGGTCTGCGCGAGCTCGACGATCTTCGCGATGACTTGCTCGGCAGTGGTGATTGCGGCATCGGTGACGGCTTGATCCCAGCCTTTTGAGATCGTGGTGCCACGCGGATAGCCGCCGCTGCTGTCATCGGCGGGGAATTCGGTGCTCACGATGGCCAGTTCACGCGGACGATCGGTGAGCAGCGCATGCGCGGGGATCAGTTCTTTGACCCCGTGCGGTGTTTTCCACCAGAGTTCGATCGATGCGGACTGTTCTTTGAATTTGAAGTGCTCAAGAGCCAGGCGGTAAGCACGTCCGCCGACAAGGAAGATGCTCTTTTTCTCTTCGCGCACCTGCGGGCCGGCGCTCACCCAGCCGTCGATGAGGGCGTTTCCATCGGAGGAGTCGTTGATGTAAAGGCGGAAGCCGTTTTCCGACTTCACCGCGAACTCATACACGCCCGTCTCACTGGCCACGACGCTGCCATCCCATCGGAGATCGAATTGCTCGGCGATCATCTTCTCCTTGTCCGGGCTGTCGGCGCCAAAATGAAACGCCACGCCGGCATCCACGCGCTCGAAGTTGAAGTTCGCGCGACGCTTTTTAATGCCCTTGTTCTTTGAGAGGTCCTCCAGCTCCTCGCCTGGCTTGGGAACGGCAACGCCTCGATAAACGCCCCTCAGCCCCTGCTCGGGGCCGATGGGCCGGTCAAAGCCCGGGCCCATGCGAAAACGGCCGAGGAGGTCCATCACGCTTTTGCGGAACTGGTCCGTGGTCAGACGGGCCAGATCCTTGCGCGGCGGGTTGTTCCGCGCCTGTGCATCGGGTGAGTAAAAGGCATCGTAGATGTATTCCGCGATCAGTTTGGAGTCAGCCGCAGTCGTCTTGTCCGGATCGTCCTCCGGCATCGTGCGGTCGATCTGCCGGGCGAGGGCCTCGATGGACTTTTCGCCCGTGAGCGCCTCGTCGTATTCATCTTCCACACCTTGGCCTTTGCTGCCGTGGCACTCGGCACAGAGCTTTTGATACAATGCCTTGCCCGGATGCTCGGCGGGCGCGGCAAGGGCGCACGTCGTGAGCATCCACAGCGCAGGCCATGGAAAGAGGGTTTTGGGAAATGTCGCAGCCATTGGGGGGATTTGGGTTTGGCTACCAAGCATAAAGTCACGGGTTGGCAGCCTCTTTCAGCGGGTTGTGCCTGCCGCCGACAAGATCGGCACAGCCTTCGCCAGTCACTGGAGGCGATTTGCGGGCATCGTGGCGTTCCATTCACCCCATGAACGCGTCCCCCATGCACCCCGGCGAGGCCTCCGAGTCCGCCATGCCCTACGACGGCTTCGACCAGCGTCCTTTTTTGGTCTTTTGGGAGATCACTCGCTCCTGCGCCCTCGCCTGCCGCCACTGCCGGGCCGAGGCCCA
>JBKCXA010000046.1:0-4748 GCA_046316935.1 Prosthecobacter sp. | reverse complement strand
GTGATGCGGGCAAAACAAATCGAGGCGCAGCGATTGCGCCACAGCGCGGCGTATTTGTCAATCGGCGGTGGGATTCGGGGCGGCGCCTTCATCGCCGAGAAAGCCAGCCCCTGGTGTCGTTCCTGCGAGACTTGAGATCGGTCTTGATTTGGATGCCCCGCACTGGAGCTTGCCGGTGGTCGTGAAGCTGACCACCTTCTCATGCTCTTCATCAAAGCCATCATGCTCGCGGCCCTGATCCGGCTGCTCCTCGCGACTTCGAAGCCCTTTCTCTGCTCCGGCATCTACACCGGTGTCAGCTTGTTCTTCGGACTCGTCACCGGGGCGAAGTTTCTCCCGCTGCTCATCGGCTCCACGATCGTTTTTGGCCTCACCAGCCTGTATTTTTGGCTGCTCGACCGTTTCGAGGACAACACGGGCCTGTTCTGGCTGATCGCAGTCCTAGGCATTCTGATCGGTGTGTTCTAGCAGCCGGCATCCACGTCACTTCAGCGTCTTCTTAAGCCAGGCGATCATCTGAACCGTGTCGTCACTGTTCAGCTTGGATCGGCCGCCTTTGACGGTGATCGTCTCGAAGGAGTTGCCAGCGGCCTTGATCGCTTTTTCAAACATCACGCTCTGCTCGTGCGCCACCGTCGTGTCAGCATCCTGATGGATTTGGAGAAAGGGCGGCGAGGTCTGGGTAAGTCTTCGCGTATCCCTCCCATGCCACTCCCACTCAACCGCCGAGATTTCCTCGCCCGCTCGGGCATGGGCTTGGCGGCGCTTGGGTTGGCGGATTTGCAGGCTTCAAGGCCGCACTACACGCCGAAGGCAAAGCGGGTGATCCATTTCTTCCTCAATGGCGGGCCATCGCATGTGGACACCTTTGATCCAAAACCGGCGCTGGCGAAGTATGAGGGCAAACCGGTGCCGAGTCACCGCATCACGGAGCGGAAGACCGGCGCGGCGTTTCCTTCGCCGTTCAAGTTTCAACGCCACGGGCAGAGTGGGATCGAGGTGAGCGATCTCTTTGCCAAAACGGCGGCGCATATCGATGACATCACGGTGATCCGCTCGATGCAGGCGCAGGTGCCGAATCATGAGCCGTCGCTGATGCTGATGAACTGCGGCGACTCCATCCAGCCGCGGCCGAGCCTCGGCGCGTGGCTGACCTACGGCCTCGGCAGCGAGACGGCGGACCTGCCGGGCTTCATCGCGATGTGTCCCGGCGGCATGCCGATCAAAGGCGCGGAGAACTGGCAGGCAGCGTTTCTTCCCGGTGCGTTTCAGGGAACGTATGTCGATTCGAAGCACGAGACGGTGGACCGCTTGATTGAAAACATCCGCAGCCCGCATGCGGACACGAGCGTGCAGCTCCGCCAGCTCGAGCTGCTGCGCCGCATCAATGCCGCGCACAAGGCGGAGCGCAGCGATCCACGGCTGGAGGCACGCATTCAGAGCTTCGAACTGGCGTTTCGTATGCAGATGGAGGCGGCGGATGCGTTTGATGTCATGAAGGAGCCCGAGCACATCCGCCATATGTATGGCGAGGGCATTCACGCGAGGCAGACACTCATCGCGAGGCGCTTGCTGGAGCGTGGTGTGCGCATGGTGCAGCTCTGGCACGGTGCCGGGCAGCCGTGGGATAATCACGACAACATCGAGACGAATCATCGCAAGCTCGCCACGCAGATCGACCAGCCCATCGCGGCCCTTTTGAGCGATCTGAAGCAGCGCGGCATGCTGGAGGACACGCTCGTCATCTGGGGCGGCGAATTCGGCCGCACACCGACCGTGGAGCTCAGCGGTGGCAAATCAAAGCTCGGTCGCGATCACAATCACTACGGCTTCAGCGTGTGGATGGCCGGCGGCGGCATCAAGGGTGGAACCGTGCACGGCAGCACCGACGAGTTCGGCTTCGCCGCGCAGGAAAATCCCACCAGCATCCACGACCTGCACGCCACGATCCTGCACTTGATGGGCATCAATCACGAGGATCTCACGTATCGCTACGCAGGGCGAGATTTTCGCCTGACTGATGTTTACGGCGAGGTGATCCGGCCTGTGGTGGCGTGAGCTTTGGCTAGTGGGCCGCCTCTGGCTTCCACGACATGTAGCCGCGGTGGATGTGCTGGATGTTTTCAAAACCAAGCTCCTTGAGCTTCGCGACGGCTTTGCGGCTGCGGAAGCCGCCAGCACAATAGACGAGGACGGGCTTCGTTTTATCGAGGGCACCCACTTTGCTGTCAAAGGCCGCATCGCCGATGGAGACGTTGATGGCCTTCGGAAGGGCTCCTCCGCTGAATTCGCCCGCTGATCGCACATCCAGCACCTGCGTCTCGGGATGCTCGCGAAGCCAGGCATTGGCCTGATCAGCACTGAGATTCGCACAGACATGGCCTGGCGAGGCACTGAAGAGTTGCCGGTCCCAAATTCCCTCGAATAGATACCAGGCGGCAATGACGGCGGCGAGGATGACGAAAGTCCAAATCATACGACGAAGGATCATGAAACGTGAGACTTGGAACCTGAAACGCCCCTCATGCTCCACCGAGCTTCTTCACCTGCTGCGAAAGGCGTTTGAGGAGGTTGCTGCACACGCTGTCGCAGAGATCAGTGATGCTGGGATCGGCGATGAAGCAGATGACGGTGAGGCCTTCCTTGCGTCGGCCTACCATGCCGGCATCCACGAGCGACTGCACATGGCGCGAGACGTTCGCCTGGGTGAGTCCGGTGGCCTCGACGAGTTCGCTGATGTTCAGCTCGCCCTGCTCCTCGAGTGCGCGGAGGATTTTCAACCGGCTGGGCTCGGCGAGCGTGCGAAACCAGGAGGCGATGAGCGCCAGCGCCTCGTCAGTGACAGGCGGCAGCGCCTTTTTGTTGCGTGCGGATGGCATGATTCCAAAAGGTTTTTATATAGCTACTATATGCGTATAAACTCATGCAGTGGGTCACGAATCCACCATGGTGGCGGTTTCGTCCACTGAAAATCTGGTGTCGTCAGGTTTCAGCTCGAAAAGCCCGCCTTGCGGCCTCGTTCCCCCATCATGCACAGCCTGCCTCACCTTCTTGCTCTCGCTCTTGCTCTTCATCTCCACTCTGTCTCAGCGACCGCCGCCGAGCGCAGTTTGGTCACAGATGAGCCCGTTTTTGCCAAAGGCCGGCCCGAGGGCGCGGCGGAGTATGTGGCGAAGGCGGAGGCCAGCGGCGGCCGGCACCTCGCTTTAACGATGCAGAAGCTCCAGCAGGGCATGGAGCGCCCGTTTCTCATCTGGGCCATCGGATCGAGCTACACCAACATGCTCGGCAGCGGGGAGTTCTGGCAACGAGAGCTGCCGAAGCGCTTCCCGAAGACGAAGCAGGTCGAGTATCGCAAGATGGTCGGCAATTCCTGCCCGTGGCAGTATCTGCGCGGCTGGGCGCGGCACCTCGTCATCCCCGATCAGCCGGATCTGGTCATCACCTACACCATTGGCAATCCCGCCGACCTCGAAAAGCTCCTCATCGAGCTGCGCCGCCACACCACCGCCGACATCATCGTGCCCAGCATCCATTGGCGGGAGCGAGACATCCCTTTGTGGGGAAAATCGGAGAACGCCGCCGATCAGGACGTGGCCGCCGTGCGCGAGGTCTGCCGCAAATACGACGTCGAGTTCGTCGAGAACCGCCGCGACTGGGCCGCCTACCTCACCACGAACAAGTTGCCCGTGCCCGCCCTGCTCAAAGACGCCGTGCATCAGAGCGACTACGGCGCCCACATCATCAACAGCAACATCCTCGCCCACTTCCGCGTGCCGGAGAGCTTTAGCTATGCCCCTGAAAGCCGCGAGCGCCTGCTCCAGCCTGAAAAGCAGGCCGATGGCTCCTTCACCGCGACATTCACCGGCACCCGCATCGACCTGCACGGCACGTCTTCCGTCGATGGCGGCACCTTCCGCGTCCTCATCGACGACAAACCTGCTCACGAGACCAATGCCTGGCTCATGAGCTATGTGCAGCCCGATGCGAAAAACGCCAAAGAAGGCAAAGGTGCCAATCCGCGTGATCAATCGCCCCACGGCATCACGCTTGGCAAAGCCATCGTGCCACAAAGCTGGAGCCTCGTCATGACCAGCGACAGCGGCGACTACGAACTCACCGGCAGCATCACCGGCCCGGACGGTCGCGGGAATGCCTTCCAGCCCTTCACCAGCGCCAGCGGTCAGATCCACATCGAGCCCGACCTCTGGCGCCGCGCCGAACGCAACCGCACCGGCGACCGCTTCACCTTCGAGATCAAACCCGCTGTCGTCGATGAAGTCACCTTCAACGGCACCGCACCGGCACCTTTTGTCGTCCGGCTGGCTCAGATGCTGCCGAATACCGAGCACACGCTCCGCCTCATCCCTAGCCGACCCGGCACTGCCGATATCAAGACTTTGCGAGCCTTTCAACCGCCAGAAGTTAAGAGCCGCCCGTGATGAGACGTAAACCTTCACGCCTCGTGAAGTCCTCTTTGCCCCAACTGCGCGTTTCGCGGCGAAACATCCTGCAAGCAGGCGGGATGGGCATGTTGGGCTTTGGGCTGAGCCAGCTCCGTGCGCTTGGCTCTCCGCAAACCGGCCTGGGAAAGGCCAAATCGGTCATTTTGATCTTCAACGGCGGCGCACCGAGCCACATCGACCTTTGGGACCCGAAACCGGACGCGCCTTCGGAAATCCGTGGCGAGTTCAAAACCATTAAAACCAGCGTTCCCGGCACGCACATCACCGAATTGCTGCCGCAGA
>JBKCXA010000045.1:0-15970 GCA_046316935.1 Prosthecobacter sp. | reverse complement strand
CAATCAGCTCATTACGAGTTCGGACTCGCGCTTGGATATCTTCTTTTTAACTATCTGAAAACGATAACCGTGTTCGATAGCGTCTTCGACTACTGAGGTCACATACTCATCTAGCGACATCCCTGAGCCAACGGCTAGCTCCTTCAGCGTTTCCTTCATTTGGGGAGGAATACGAAGGTATAGGTTCCGTGGTCGCAGAACTTCTTTCGCTTGATTTGTCATAGTTAACTCCTGTTGATTAAGTGTTGCTTGTTTGGTTGCGATTGTTTCGGAATCTGTGGATTCCATGCGACAACATATACTCATTTTTTCAAAGGTTTGCAACATATTTCGTTGAGTTATGAATTATTTTTATACTTTTATGCTGCATTAGTGCCGCATTTTAAAATATTTTATACTCAAATAGTGTGGCATATTTGCAACTCAAAGTTGTTGACATTTGATTGCCTCGAAATGAGAATAACGTGTCCAGGCGCGACGGTCTGGATCCTCAGTTCTCTGGGGTAACCCGTAAGACTCTGTATTATGAAAACCAACGCCCCACTCCCAACATCGCAACACGATGAAGAGATGGACTTGTGTGTGAGCCTGACGGAAGAGCAATATCAAGCTCTTCAACGGCAAGCACATCATGATGGAGTTCCGATAGACCAAATTGTCCTCAGCATCATTTCGGACCACGTGCGTGAAAATGTGCGTGATCGAGATCGAATAGTGTCGAGGTGTTTTGTGTCGCTGACTGCTGGCCAAGCAACTTCTCCTTATGGAGGAGTTGGTGGTTACAGTCCTCGGGGCTTCTTCTTGTGATAGCACATAGCAGCTATCTCCATCATCTCTTGTTGCTTAAAGGTTGCTGACACCCTAATCAGCCTGAACCGCCGCTGAAAAGTGGCGGTTTTGCATTATGTCCGCTACACACAGAGAGAAAAAATCTCCCCCGAATTCTGCGGGCCATGATCCGCCGACTTCTTCCGCTGCATGTTCTTCTTTCTTTTCGACCGCCTCATGCGGAGTTCCAGGCCGGGGCGGCGGTGATTGACATCACGCCGCCGAAGCTGCCGATGCTGGTGAATGGCGGGATGCTGAGCCGCTATATCGACAAGATTGCGATTGGGTCGCCAACATGACCGACCGCTTCGCCTTCCGTGCCTACGCCAGCTGTTTGATGCCGAGTTCGGCTCGATCACGGATTTTGTGTAATCGATTCCCGAGTGTGCCTGCATCACCAGTCCTCCGGCAGCCCCGGCAGCGTGTCGCGCAGGATGCGGAGGATTTGCAGGCGTTCGAATTCGGGAAGGTGATCGCTGAGCGGGTCGTCGGAGCTTTGCAGGGCGCGGTGGAGGCGGGTGATGAGCTCGGCTTTGATCTCCGCGGGCATCTCCAGCCAGGGTCGTGTGTAGATCATGTAGCTGCAGCGGTATTTGAGCAGCCGCGTCTTGAGGTCGAGATCCTTCAGCGAGGCGCCTGTGCGTGAGGGCCGTCGGTTCTTGCGGAAGTCCTCGATGTAGCGTGGATGGCCGATGACACCTCCAGCGGGCAGCGCCGCTTCGCCGCGAAAGAGCAGGTAGCGGATCATCTCATCGACGTCCTCCTCGTGTGATGGCAGCATGCGAGTTCCTTCCGCCAGCCCGTTGTCACGGGCGCTCATGAGCGTCTTGATGAGACGGTTGTGAAAGCCGATCTGATGCTCATGAAGCAAATGCGCGAGGATGTCGCTGCCGTTGCTGAGGTGCATGCCGGGATCAAAGTGCTCGCCGATGCGCGTGCGAACGGCGACGCCCTCTTTCATGATCATGCCCGCGGAAGGATAGGGCCGTTCATCAATGCTGGTGACAAACCACCCGCCAAAACGGTCTTCCAAAGGCCGCTCATGCCCTTCCACCGCATTGATGAGGCTCGTCATCTTGCCGGACATCTCCGGCAGGCAGAAGCGCATGAAGAAGCCTGGCGCATAGCCTGACTCCACGCTGCCGTGACAGCGCGTGCAGCCATCGTTGGCGATCGCGGTCGGAGCTTTCCGGGTGCCGACCTGTTGGAACGTGTAGAGCGTGGCGCCGGCCGCCGCGTCCACGCCGATCATCTCCAGCAGTCCGCCGGGCACGATGCCCACATAGCACTCGTCATTGAAGTAGATCGCCCGCGGGTTCCGCGGGTTCACCTTGGTGCCCTGCGAGGCAGAGCCGGAGAAGACGAGCAATTGCGAGCTGAGAGGAACGTTCAGCTCCTTCAAAACACTCCGCGTGAGCGAGCGGAGGTCGGTGTTGTCCAGCTTCACCTGGCCCGACTCCACCGCTTTGAGCAGCCGCGTGCAATCATCTGTTGGCTTCAAGCCTTCGACGAACTTGCGGCGGCTGTCCACGAAAGCCCGGAAGCGCAATTGCTCCGGCGTGGGAGACGTTCGGGTGGTCGCAGTCGTGGTGGTCTTGCTGGGCGTCGAGCTGCTCTGCCCCCAGCCACACGAGAAAGCGCAGGCGGTGGCCAACAGCGTGGCAGGCAGGCTGGATGCGCGGCTGAATTTCATCGCGAAAAGCTATCGGAAAGACATTTAGATGGCAATGACGGACATGCGCAGGCGGGCTGATGAGAATGGTCTTGTGCCATTTCGCCGAATTTGGTAACTTAACGGCCTATGAACGCCAAATCCGCTCTTTCGCGTTTCGCGGCCTCGCATCTCCTGCTGTGCATCTGGACGACTTGTCTGGCCTCCGCCCATGCTGCTGAGCCGCTCGGCGTGGCCGAGTTCAGCTTCGACAAGCGCTTCGAGACAGCGGACGCTTTTGCCAAGGTGCCGCGTCCAGCTTGGATCACCGGCATGGAGCAGTCGGGTGGCGCGTTCTTTGATGATCCTGCCTGCTGGCATGTTCCCGCCACGGCTGCGGATGGCACGGGCAGGCTCGCCATCGGCCTCGATCGTTCCAAAATCAGCGGCGATCTCGCTGCCACGCTGCTTTTCTCCGCCGAGCAGTCATCCGATCTTGCGGTGCAGCTCTTTGATGACCAAGGACGGGCGGTCGTGGTCGATCTGTTTGGCAATCTGATCGATGTCGGCGGCGCACTCTCGACGAACACCTTCATCATTTCGTTGAACAAGTATCCCACCGCCAGCCGCATCGTGCTGCGTCAGGTGCACGGCCCGGTCACGGTCTATGGCTTGGTGCTTTACCCCGTCGCCACGGAAGGGGAGATGGTGCTCGACGAGGTGAAAAAGCTCGCGAACCGCCTCGGTGATCCGCTCAGCCCGGAGAATCCCATCCTGCAGAATCTACAAAACCTCGCCACGCACGCGAATGCCGTGATCAGCTCCGCCGCGCCGCGCAAGCCGCTGGTGTCCACCTCCAGCAAGACCCTCGCCGACATGGCGAAAACAAAGCCCGCAGCCTGCATGATGATGACCACGAAGACCACCGCGTCCGGCGGCTGCATCTGCGTGCCGGGAACGAAAACGACCGTGGTCATGACAGATCCACCCGCCATCCCGTTCATCCGTCCCTTCAAACAACCCGTGACTGTCTTGATCGAGGATTCGCACGGCGGCACGGACATCTTCAACGAATACAATTTCGGCTCCGCCCAACTCGGCCGCATCCTCACAGCGCAGGGGGCCAAGGTGATGAGCACCCGCGAGGCTCCCGATTTTGATCCGGCCCTGGGGCTCACCAGCAAGGTGCTCGCCCATTTCAATGTCGTGATCTTCAACGGCCGTTTCAATGGCCGCACCAAGGCCTTCACCGAGTCTGAGATCCAGGCCGTCAGCGAATGGGTGAAGGCAGGCGGCGGCCTCGCGGTCACCTGCTCCTCTCCCACTTCCAGCGACAAGCTCGACGCGTTCTACTTCAATCCGTTGATCGCCCCCTATGGCCTCCAGTTTGCCTCACGCGGCCTGGGTGATGTCCGCTTTCAAGTCACCCCATCGGACAAGCATCCCATCCTCAGCGGTTTGGAAGGCTTCCAGGTCTTGCACGGCACCGCAGTGGCCGGTCAGGCAGATGCCAAAGAAGTGCTGCCATCCGCGCATGACAGCGTGATGCTCACCCGTCAGTTCGGCAAAGGCCGCGTCGTAGCCTTCGGTGGTGGCAGCGCCATTCAGAATCAGGCGCTGAACTCCAAAATTATTCACCACGCCAAAGAGCAGACCGTCGGCAGCAACACCCGTCTCGCCATGAATCTGGCTCTCTGGCTCGCCGGTGGCGATGAGGCCGTGGCGAGCAATTGAGCGGACACTTCCTCTGCAATCATCGACGTCCTCCGTGACGCTACATCGAGCCCGCGCAGCCCAAAGGCCTCCACCTCATGCCCGAAGCCCTCGAAACTGAGATCACCGCCGCGCCGGATGCCAAAACCCGCGCCCGCCTCGTCTGCGATTGGATCGCCAACATGACCGACCGCTTCGCCTTCCGCACCTACCGCCGCCTCTTCGACGCCGAGTTCGGCTCGATCACGGATTTCGTGTGATGAGTGCCCTAGAACAAGACCCGAGGGTGCTCTGCCGGTTGTTTATCGATCGGATGAAGCAAGCCTTGGCTTCATCTGCCATTGAGCATGCTTGGCATATCGATGATGATGAGGAGCATTGCCTGCTTGAGTTGAAGGGAACGCCTGAGACTGGCTTCAACGTTGATGCGCATGTTTATTCCGATCAAGTCATGCTCTCCGCCGAAGGCTGGCATGACCATTATCCGGCCACGGAACCGCTGGAGGACTTCGTGGCCGAAATGAGCGGCCGCATTCGAGACATGCTCAGTCCAGCCATGCGTGTTCGGGAGCGGCTTTCCCTGGGAGTGCCATTCCGCTGGCATTTGGAAAACCTGGTCGATGGATCGTGGCACTCCGAGTCCACCTGCGGCCTCTTCTTTTATCCATGGTTCGGCACCAAGACGGAAAAAGTCTTCATCAACACGGTTTTGCCCGCACGAGTGCAACATCTTTCGGATACCTGACGGCAGGGAAAGCACTCTCAGAGGTCGCAGTCTGACAAAAGCCGCCTCCCAACCCCCGTATTCTGCGGACCATGATCCGCCGACTACTCCCGCTGCTTGCTCTTCTCGCTGCTCAACCGCTTCACGCGGAGTTTGGCTCGATCACGGATTTTGTGTGACCACTTCCTCCATCTGCTTCAGCAACTCGTGCAGTTCACGCTGCAAGGCTGAATAGGGAGGCGGTGGCTCTCCCCATGCCTGGGTCATTGGCAGCGAGGCAAAACGCATCGGAAGGTCAATCGGCAGGATGTCACCCGCAGGCGTTTCGATGAAATTGGACGGCTTGGTATCGCTGACCGCCAGTCCATCGGCGGGGCGATACCACATGAGCGTATCCTTGCGCACAAACCCTTGCTGGCGCAGAAACGCATTGATCCGGATCGGCTCGGGATGCGGACCCTCCAGGCGTGGCTGGGAGATGACCAAGGAGGGCAGGTCTCCTTCGATCAGGCCCTCGAAGACCAGCTCATCACCCCAGACTTCGTTGGTGAGGATCATGCGCTCCAGGTATTCCTGCGGCACGGCGACGGAGTGGGTGACGTTGTGTCCATCGGTGGCGGCCACAGCCCGTAGCACCAGGCCTGCCTGACCTGGATGAGTCACCTTGAAGACCCGTTCCACGCCTTCTTGGGAATGATGGATGGCATGCTCACCAGCCCGGTCAAACTCCGGCCCCAGCCTGGAAACTTGAAACAGGCGGCCCATTCGCCGCGCCCATCGGGTCAGGATTTCAAAACTCGGTACACCGTCAAGTCCGGCATCACGCTCTCGGTCTTCAAACGAGCGGCCCGGTTCGCCACCGCCTGTTGCTGTGCCTTGGCCGGATCTTTCAACGTCCAAGCCTTTCTGGCCCGACGCATCTCCTCCGCCTGTTCGCGAGCGAAGACCGTTGAAGTGTCGGAGGAGTTCATGAAGAGCCGGTAAAAAGGTTAAGGAGGCTGGAGACAAGTGAAGGAGGCCTTTGTCAGACCTGATGCGGCATAAGATGTCTGGACCGTTCGCTAGGTCAATGTCGCAGTTCCCGGAGAATGAGGCCAAGCATTCCGGCAAGCAACCCGGCCGTTTTCGCAGGCCAGCGGACGTTTGAAAGCGGACAACTGCCGCACCCGCCTCGTCTGCGATTGGATCGCCAACATGACCGACCGCTTCGCCTTCCGCACCTACCGCCGCCTCTTCGACGCCGAGTTCGGCTCGATTACGGATTTTGTGTGATCAAGTCTTTCGATGCGAAATTCCGCATCAGATCCAACATGCCTCATAACAACGAAGCGCATGTTTTTCTATTATCCTGATCGGAGGGGGAGAGGGAGAAGTGGATGTGCTCTTCTCTAGATTCGCGCAGAGCCAGCCCAGGCTTCCCGATCAGATTAGTTGATGAGCAATCGCGTAATCTCTTCCTTTGATCGTTAACACGAATTTCGATTGATCTACAGCAACAGTGACGACATGGAGAAATCCCATTTTTTGTAGGCGGTCGATGTGGTGCACCCACCGTTTGGTAGGCAACAAGTGGCCAATGCGCCACTCACCTTGCAGAATACCTTCGTCAGCAAGAGAAAGCTCTTTGATAAGATTTACCTCGAATTCGCAAAGATCATTCGGCTCATAGGTCTGAAGTCTATGCTGCAAAAGCTCAATTGTGCGCGTCTTCTCAGTAAGCTCCTTGATCACCTTGGGCAAATTAGCCTGAGGCAATTGATCGACTGAGTGAGTCGTGTTGCATTTGAGGCAACGCATTTGCGATGTGCTGTTCGCATAGACGAGCAGTGACCGCAGATCTTGGTGGAAACACAGAGGGCACACGATGTGACAGCCCTCTTCGAGGCCATACTCGTCTTTAACACGAAAAACGATCGTATGGGCCGTATTCTGGACCGCCTCATACCTTTGTTTCCATGCGAGGTCCATGCCTGCATCTGCGCTCCCCCTTGTTGCTTGGCTGCATTTTAACCGCCAATATTGAGAGCGGAAGGCAAGAGCGACCACAGTTAGACTCAGTGCCATGAATGCTATTGCTGATGGGTTTTCGTCAATGAACTGCCGAATTCCAGTCCAATAGTGGGACTCAACCCAAAGTATAACGGAGGATCCGACCACGATAACGGCACCCCAGAACCACTTTCGAATTTCTCCCTCTGTCGGGGGCCAAATTTGGGACCAGATTTTTTTGATTTGGTTCGTCATGAGCACTGAACTTAGAGGACTAAATTGTGTCGATTTTGCATGGTCTGATTACACGAATCTGCATATTGCCGTAGGCAGCATAGTTGGGAAGTGAATCTTGCACCATCGCAAATCGAGCCGTTGAACGCGGGAACTAAAATGCCACGAGACAGAATCGCCGGCTTTCAAAGCGGCTCAACGGGTGGGGACAAAACAATGGCCTGATATGAAAGCCAGACCGCATCCACCGTATTCTGCGGACCATGATCCGCCGACTTCTTCCGCTGCTTGCTCTTCTCGCTCTTCAACCGCTTCACGCGGAGTTCCAGGCCGGGGCGGCGGTGATTGACATCACGCCGCCGAAGCTGCCGGTGCTGGTGAATGGTGGGATGCTGAGTCGCTACATCGACAAGATCAACACGCGGGTGAATGCCCGTGCCATTGTGGCCACGGATGGGAAGGAGTCGGTGGCCATCGTGGTGGTGGATAGCTGCATGATGGGGCGCGAGTTGCTCGATGAGGCGAAGAAGGCCGCCGCGGCGAAAACGGGCATCGCCGCCGATCACATGCTCATCTCCGCCACGCATTCGCACACGGCACCGGCGTCGATGGGCTGTCTCGGCACGGAGGCTGATCCGGCTTATGTACCCTTTTTGAAGGAAAAACTCGTCGAAGCCATCGCGGCGGCGCAAAAGGCCCTCAAGCCGGCCCGCATCGGTTTTGCGAAGCAGGACGCGGCGGCCTTCACCGCGCTGCGTCAGTGGATCAAACGGCCCGATCGCGTGACGGAGGACCCCTTTGGCAACATGACCGTGCGGGCGAACATGCACGCCGGCCGCGTGTGGGATGATGTCACCGGCGAATCCGGCCCCGAGGACCCCGATCTCTCGCTCATCTCCATCCAGAGTGCCGAGGGCAAGCCGCTCGCCGTGCTGGCGAACTTCTCGATGCACTACTTTGGCGACAAGGACATCAGCGCCGACTACTTCGGCCTCTTCTCGGAGGGCCTGAAGCAACGCATCGACCCGCAGGGCGGCATGGTCGGCATCATGTCCCACGGCTGCAGCGGCGATATCTACCGCGTCGATTACAAAGTGCCGGAGAAAGACCGCCCGAAGCCCACCATCGACGAGTACACGCAAGGCCTGCTCGACATCGCGATGAAGGCCTACGCCCAAATCGAGTATCGCAGCGATGTCGACGTGGCCATGGCCGAGCGGCGCATGACGCTGAAATACCGCGTGCCGGACAAACAACGCCTCGAATGGGCCCAGCGCATCGTCGCGGAGATGGGCGATCGTTTGGCGAAGACGCCGACGGAGGTCTATGCTCGCGAGCAGATCATCTTGCATGAGCGCCAGCAGACGGAGATCGTCGTGCAGGCGCTGCGCATCGGCCCCATCGGCATCGCCACCACGCCGAATGAAACGTATGCGATTACCGGCCTGAAGATCAAAGCCGCCAGCCCGCTTCCGCACACGATGGTCATCGAGCTCGCGAACGGCGGCGATGGCTACATCCCGCCGCCGGAGATGCACGCCTGGGGCGGTTACAACACCTGGGCCGCTCGTTCCGCTGGTCTTGAAGTCATGGCTGAGCCGAAGATCACGCAGGCAGCCATCGGATTGCTCGAAACCGTGAGCAAGGCCCCGCGCAAAGCCTGGCACCTCAGCGCCGGACCGGCGACGAAAGCCACCGCGGCCCTCGGCCCGATTGCTCACTGGCGCTTGAACGAGTTCACCGGCCCCATCGCCACCGATTCGAGCCAGCATCAGCATCACGCCGCCTACGAAGGCGGTGTCGCCTACTACCTCGATGGCCCGCACGCGGCTCAATTCTGCGGCGGCGAGGTCAATCGTGCCCCGCACTTCGTCGGTGGTCGCCTCGCAAGCGAGTTCACGCAGCTCGGCGAGGACTACACGCTCTCGCTGTGGATCTGGAATGGCATGCCGAATGACGCCCGCGACTTCTGCGGCTGGTTTTACTCCCGCGATCACAACCACGGCGTGAGCGCCTTCGGCGAGCACCTCGGCATCGGCGGCAAAAGCGGAAACACCGGCAAGCTCGTCCTGCAAGTCGGTGAGGTGCAATTCCCCGGCAAGACCGAGCTGCCACGCTGGACCTGGCAGCACATCGCCCTCGTGCGAAAGGGCGGGAAGGTGCTTGTCTATCTCAATGGCCCCCTCGATCTCGAAGCGATGGCTCCCGCCGTTCAAATCCCTTCCGTCTTCCTCGGCGGTCGCAGCGACAACGCCGACAACTGGGAAGGTCGCCTGGATGAAGTTGCGGTGTTTGGCAAGGCATTGAGCAGCGAGGAGATCGCCAAGCTCAGCCTGCGGTGAAGCCAATCGTGACCCCTCACCCCAGACCTCTCCCCGGAACAGCACGAAGACCCTTCGACAACTCCCCGCCGGGTAGAGGGAGTGCGCTTTCGGGTTCCTCTCCCCGACGAGAGTTTTCGATAGCTCCATGGCATGATGCGGGGCTAGCGAAGCGCCGCGAAGCGAAAGGTTAGGGGAGGGGAGGAGAAGAGGTTCCATGGCCCGATTCGAATTTTCCAGTAGATTGCCGCTGCTTCATGTCATTCATGCTCAAACACATCGTCCCGCGAATAATGAGCTTCGTGCTTCAAGCCGTTGGCTTGTTGTTTATGCTCGATGCGTTTGTTCCTCGCTCCATGCCTGCGAGTTGGGCCAGCCATTTTGGGGAGTTCTTTTCTGGCGTTCTGTGCTGGCTTCTAGGTCTTGCACTTGGCAGGTGCTGTCGTCAGAGAGAGTCAAATGATCCGGCGGGAGAATGATTGGGTTCATCATTTTACCTTCGATGGCTGGTGAATCACACCCTGGAACGGGCCACCCGCCTTGCCGATGCGTGGATGTTTGACGTTCCTCGCCTGCATCGCTGTGCGAAGCGCTGCGGGCAGGGGCCTTCAGGCCGTGATCGGACGCTCCCGGACGGGCTAAAGCCCGAACTACAAACTGCCCGGCTTGCTTTGAAATGAGCATGCCCGAGAGCCTCTTCGAGTGCTGAAAATGCCACGCTGGCGAAGTTGACATTCCACGGCTTCGCCGTGAGGGGCGGAACCGCATGAAAATTGCTTTTCTTCTCTGCGCCGCCCTTCTCCTCTCATCCATCACCCGCGCGGAGCAAGTGGCCGCTTATCCGGCGGGGAAACCACTCATCGACCTGACCTTCCCGGACGGCTGGGAGATTCAAAATGAGGGAAACGGCCTGATGGCCAATCCCAAGGATGACGACAGCTTTCTCGTGCTGGTGACGCCGCTGGAGTCCACGAATGAAGAGGTGGATCAGGCCATCACCGAGACGAAGGAACTCCTCGCGGAAGACTACAAGGATCTGAAGTTTGAGGAACCCCAAAAAATCGAAGGCGAAGGCGTGGCCAGCCTGCTGCTGCAGGCCAAGGGAGCCGACGACGAGGGCAAGGTGAACCTCGCCTGCCTCATCATCAATCAACCGGCTGCGAAGAGCCTGATCCTCGCCCAGCTCATCTCGAGCCCCGAAGGCTTTGACAAGCACGGCGACGCCGGTCTGGCGCTCATCAAGACGGTGAAGGCCCACGCCGCCTCGAAGACCTTTGCCTATCCCGCGGAAGGCAAGCCGCGCTTCGCCGTGGATTTCCCCGCTGACTGGCCGTTGGAGAATACCGACCAGGGCTGCTACTGCTACTCGCCGGACAAATTCGTGGCGATGAACGTGCTCATCCTCGATGCCAGCGAGGTCGGGAAGGCGCTCGAAAGCATCAAGGCTGATGTCGGCGGCAAATTCGGCGAGATCGTCTGGAACGAGGGCAAGGACGCCGAGGTGAACAAGGACGAGGCGCTGAAGCTCACCGCCACCTTTGAGAACGGCCTGGCCGAGTCCGATGGCAAAAAGTATTCCGTGAACCTCGTGCAGTATGTGGTCGAGGGGGCGGATAAATTCCTGGTGCTCATCTGCCAGCATCCACTGCCTGCTCCAGATGAGATGCTCGACGCCAAGACCGCTGTCTTGAAATCGATCAAGGTCGGCAACCCCTGATCCCTTCTCCGAGCATGAACGCGCCACCGCTCCCGGAACCTCCCAAGCGAGCCTCCACGTGGCTCTTGGCCTGGGGGATCGTTTTCATGATCCTGTGGCTGGCGGGAGCCTTCGTCCTCGGCACGATGAAGCTCATGGCGAGCGTCATGGCCAATGACTCCGGCTCCGCCAGCGCGGATGCGCATCTCGGCATGATCGCCGCGGTGATGGGCGGCCAGCTCGTCAGCGGGCTGGCCGGCATCCCTGGCGGCATGATCTTCTTCAGCCCTGGTCGGCGGAAGAAGATGACCCTTATCTTCCTCGCCATGCTGCTCGGCGGCGTGGCCATCCAGGCCGGTGCTTTGTATTCCTTCTTCTCATGAAAACACCACACCTCCTCGCTCTCTGCCTCAGCCTTGCCTTCCACAGCCTTTCGGCGGATACGCAGGTGCTCTTCTTTGCCAAGGAGACCAAAACGGACTCCACCCGCATCGCCCTCAGCATCGAGAACGGCGAAAAAGTCAGCGGCACCCGGGTCAACCAGCCGAAGGAGGAGGTCCACGGTGCCCGCGGCTACCTCGATGGCATTGTGAATGGCGATGTCATCCAAGTGCTCTGGAGCTATGAGATCGAAGGCAGCGAGCAGAGCGAGGAAATGGTGCTCAGGCTCGAAGGCGACAAGCTCCTCATCGGCGAGGGCGAACTCGTCGAGGGCGGCAACGGCCGCATGAACCTCAAGGACCCCAACAGCGTGGCCTTTACCACCTCGCTCAAGAAAGTGCCCGTCACCGAGCCGAACATCGGCAGCCCGGAGCGCAAGGCCATCATGGATTCCATGCGGGCACCCGTCACCGAGTATGCGGGCAAGGCGGTGAAATTCACCGGCAGCGTCCGCCAGATGGGCTCTTGGGCCCGCTTCACCGGCAGCGTGGCTCCCGCCGATGGCAAAGCGGTGAAGGTCGAAGGCATCGCGGCCGATATGGAACTCGATTTCTTCGCCCTGCTCCAAAAAGACGCCGAGGGAAACTGGCAGACGCTCCACTGGGGCTTCGCCGGAGACACCGGCGTCATGGAAGAAGCCCGTGAAACCTACCCCAAGGCACCCTGGCCGCTCTTTGAGTGGGTGCAGTAATCTCCAACCTCTCTCCTGATGAAAACTCCGCTGTTCCTCGCCGTGCTGCTCACGGCTTCCTCTCTTGTTGCTCAGGATAAAGCCGCCCTGAAGCGCATCACCGGCCTCTTCCAGACCGTGGAGGAAAACTACGAGGCCTGGCCTCATCAGAGTTACCGCGCGGACGGGCTGGAAGGCGGCTATGCCTTTGAGAACCATGTCTGGAAGAGCGAGGACGAGCCGCCGCTCTACCGCGTGGAATCCCTCTCCTTTGATGATCACGGCCAGGGAAAGAAACAATTCTTCTTCCATGGCAGCGAGCTGCTCTTCGTGCTCGACCGCTCGGAGATGACGCCGATGCAGGAGAACGCTGCCACGAGCGTCGTGGAGAAGCGTCTTTACTTCGCCGGGGGCGGCCTCATCCGCGTGCTGGAGAAGACAGGCAAGTTTGCGGTAGGAAAGCCCACCGATACCACCGCCCTCAAGAACAAGGAGATCCCCGTCGATAAAGTCGAAGGCGCGGGCGAACTCTACGGCAACCTCGATCAGGAAGCGCAGGCCATCATCGCCAAGGCTTACCAAATCACCGCCGATGATGCTCCTGCGGGGCCTGCAGCAGCTTCCGGCCCTGCCACCTCCGGTGATGGATGGCGCCTCATTCGCGGCTCCCAGTCCCGTGACGGCCAAATCGTGCTGGCCTGGGGTGTGAAGGGCAAATCCACCCCAGAGGGCGAGCCTGCCGAGGATGGCACGCTCTCCTACGACGACCCGGAGGACGAGAACCTCGCCAACTATGCGGTCAATTTGAGCACCGGAGCCATTCTCGGCCAAGTCGTCGGCTCGCATGGCAGTGACAAGCCCAACTGGGGTCACTACACCAACGAAGTGGCCTGGAGCGCCGCAGACACCTATTTCGCCCAAGTGTGCAGTGGCAAGTGGTCCACCTACAACGCCAACCTCTATCAGGTCAGTCCGGACGGTGCCGGCATCTCGGAGGCGGTGGATCTGCTCGAACCGGCGAAAAAAGCGGCCTTTGAGCACCTCGCGAACGGCGACTTCTTCAAAAAGTTCGATAAGGACGCTTTTGCCTTCACCTTGCACGACGTGAACATCGCCCAGCGCGGTGCCGCCACGATGGTGGTCGTCGAAGTCAGCGGCCAGATCCCCAAAAGCGAGCAGGACGGCGCCTACTTTGACCTCACCGTCACCTTCAAGATCCTCTCCGATGAGAATGGCGGCACGCCGAAGATCCAGTGGAGCGGCACCGAGCAGCATTACGATTGATCCTCCAATGAACCCTCCTTCCATTCCTGACACATCGTCTCCCGGTTTCGGCCGCATCTTCGCCGGCATCAGCCTCATCGCCGGCTGGGTGCTCGTGCATGTGGTGCTGTTTTACCTGATCTTTGTGAGCAGCTTCCTGCTGGAGATGTTTTGGAGTATCGCCCGCTCCATTCTGTTCCCCGGTTCATCTCGCGACATGGTGATCGATAGCGAAACCTCCCTCTGGGCCACGTTGCTCACCATCGGTCTCTGGCTTGGTGGAGCCGCCGGTGTGCCACTGGGGCTCCGCGTGTTCTGGCGTGGCAGGGCACCCTTGTTGAAGCGTCTCTTCTGGATCACCCTCATCGCGGCCGTTTTGTTTGATGTCGGCGCACTCGTCACCCTGGTGAAATCCGTCTTGGGCTAGATCGTTTCTCAAAAAGAATGTCAGATGGGGCTGTACATGCTTTGGATGAAGTGTGAGTCCCTTGCTCCTACGGGCAGCCTATGACTGGTTATCTTCCTTCGGTCGGTTTGACGAAATCAGATGGCTTTGCTTCGCCGGATGACACGCGTTGAAACGCACTCTCACTTCCTCACATAAAACAACGCCCGGTCGTGGCAGAGGAGGACGAGGTCGAGTTTGCCATCGTTGTTCAAATCGAGGGCGGTGTAGTCGTGGGGTTCGTTTTCGCGGCCGGATTTGCCGCGGAAGTGGGGATCGGTTTCGAAGATGCGGAAGTGCATGCGGCTGGTCCATTCCGAGGCCTTGGGCTCGGGCTGGAAGAATTCGATGACGCGGCTCTTGGCAGTATCGAGCAGGGCGAGGTCATCGGCTTCGAAACCGGAGAAGGCGGCGGGGATCAAATCACTGGGCTGGGTGTCTTTGAGATCGCTGTCGAAAGTGGAAACGGTTTCGAGCTGGAGGGAATCGCCATCGAGCGGGGTGATTTGGAAGCTGCTTTTGCCGAGGAGCAGCAGGCGCTGATTGACGAGGCGGATCAAATCGGGCGTCATCGCGGGCAGCGGATGGCTGTGCTGGCTGCGATAGACGCCATCGGCTCCGGCGGCGAGGTCGTAGAGCTTGCTGTGGGCGGTGTCGATGAGGGTGACGCGGAGTTTTTTGGTGGCGTCGCGTTGCAGCAAGGCGGTGTGGATCTCGGCGCTGGCATCGGGGGCGTTGAACTGCTCCACGATGCTCGCCTTGCCATCGGCGCCGACGCGGAAGACGCGGGCGAGCTGCTCACGGGCGATGACGAACTCGTCTTTGCCATCGCCATCGAGATCACCGGTGGTGAGGGCGCTAGGGGTGAGCTTGCTCACAAAGGTATCCGGGATGCCTTCGACGCGTTTGAAGGGCGTTTTGGTATCCGCAGTGCTCAGGAGCACTTGCATGGCTCCGATGCTGGAAAACACGGCGAGGTCGCCTTTGCCATCTTGATTGGCATCGAGCACGCGAAGGGCGCTGACGCGGCTGTTGCCGGTCAAGGCGCTGAGCTCGAGATTGGCCGTGGTGAACTTCTTGTCCTTCGCGGTGATGCTGAGGAGCTGTGGCTTGGATTTGAGTTCGACGACGGCATGGATGGCTCCAGCGATGGTGCCGATGCTGCCGCTGGTGAGGGTGAGCAGCGTCTCGCCTTCTTTGGCCTGATAAACGATCTCGGGATAGCTGAGGCGGCCTTCATGCCATTTGGCGATGCCGATGGACTTCTCCGTGGCGCTCAAAAGGATGACTTCGTTCTTCGCATCGCCATCTGCATCCGCGATGAGCAGCGACTCAACGCCGCCGAGGATGGGAAACTCACGCCCCTGGCTGAAGCCGCCGTTTTTCTGACCGCTGAAGAGCCAGAGGCGGGCGCTTTTCGGCTCGGACATGATCACATCGGCATGTCCATCGCCGGTGAGATCGCCGTAGGCCACGGCGCCGCCTTTGCTTTCGGTGGGCGGCATCGCGTAGCGGATGGTGGAGGCACGGTCGCTGTCCGGCTCGGCCTTGGCTTGAGTCAAACGAGCCACCTCGATCATGCCGGTTTCGTTTTGAATCCATGCCACGCCGGTCTTGCCGCCACCAAGACGCACCGGATGCAGCCAATGACGACTAGCGGGAATCTCGATGCGCCATTCCTCGCCGAAGCTTTTGTCCTCCTGCTGGAGGCGCACGAGCAGCGCATCACCCTCCGGCGCGGTGTAAAAGAGATCGGGCTTTGAGTCGGCATTCAAATCAGCGACATGCAGGCCTGCGCAGCCGCTTTCGCCGAGAGCATAGGTTTGTGGATCAGACCACTCGCCGGCCTTGTCCTTCTGCGTGAGAAGCATGAGCCGGGTATCGGTGAGCAGGGCGAGGTCGGTTTTGCCATCCGCATTCAAATCGGCGGCCGCGAGCACCTCGGTGTCCTCGGAGGTAGAATCGAGCGCGAAGTCTTTTTTCACCGTCCAGCCG
>JBKCXA010000044.1:0-2822 GCA_046316935.1 Prosthecobacter sp. | reverse complement strand
GTCGCTGGGCTTGCCTTCGAGCGGGAAATCCTTTCGCAGGGGGAAGAAGGGATAACCTTCCCACATCAGGATGCGGCGCAGGTCCGGGTGGCCGCTGAACTGGATGCCCATCATGTCGTAAACCTCGCGCTCGTGCCAATTGGCGGTCGGCCAGATGTCGCTGACGGTGGGGACTTCTACATCCTCGGCCACAGCGGCCCGCACTCGGAGGTGCTGGTGGTGTCCGTAGCCGTAAAGCTCATACACCATTTCAAAACGCGGCTCTTTGCCCATGTAATCGAGGCTGGAGACATCCACGAGGTAATCGAAGGCCAGCTCGTCGCGGCAGTATTTCAGCAGCGGCTTCGCGCTTTCGAGCGTGACGACGAGCGTGTGCTCGCCGCGGAATTCCTTCGTTTCGAGCACGGCAGAGCCGAATTTCTGTTTGAGTGCCTCGGTCATTTGGGCGGCGTTCATGATGCTAAAGAGGGTAAAATGGCGAATGTAGAATTCCGAATGACGAATGAATCTCGAAGAGGTGAATGACGAAAAGGGCGGAGATGGTTGGGGCTTCGGATTTCGGGCTTAGTTCGTCATTCGCCATTCGGGTTTCGTCATTCCGGCGCAGCCGTTCAGGCGGTGAGTTCAGCGATCAGCTCCTTCTTCTGCTCCACAAAAGAATGCTCGGTCTCGATTTTACGCTGGAGGCGCATGAGGCCTTCGAGCAGCGCCTCGGGGCGGGGAGGGCAGCCGGAGATGTAAACGTCCACCGGGATGATCTGATCCACGCCCTGAAGCACGGCGTAGCTGCGATACATGCCGCCGCTGCTGGCGCAGGCACCCATGGCGATGCACCACTTCGGCTCCGGCATCTGGTCCCAGATGCGCTTCACGGCGAGGGCCATCTTGTAGGTGACCGTGCCGGCCACGATCATCACATCGGCCTGGCGAGGGGAAAAGCGCATCACCTCCATGCCGAAGCGGCTCAAATCGTAGCGGCTGCACGCAGCGGCCATCATTTCGATGGCGCAGCAGGCGAGGCCCATCGGCATCGGCCACATGGAGTTGGCTCGCATCCAGTTGATGGCGGCATCGAGCTTGGTGAAAATGACATTGCCTTCGATCTTCGAATCGTAGGCGGCGAGCGTGTTTTCGGCAGGGGCGACCATGGCAGCGTTCGGGGGGAAATGGGGGAACGCGAGAACTACGCCCCGCGCCGGGGAGCGGCAATCAGATTGTGAATCTTTTCACAAGGTAAAAACGCCCCCTGTCATACAATCCGCCCGCCCGTGTAACCCAAAGGGCAAATGAATGGACAGTGCCACCGCCGCCAGCCTCGAATCTCTGCACCCGGACGCCTTCGGGTGGTCGCTCCATTGTTGCGGCGGGGATGCGGGCCGGGCGGAGGACGTGTTGCAAAACGCCTACCTGAAGGTGGCGGCGGAGCGGGTGCGTTTCGACGGGCGCTCGGCCTTCAAGACCTGGTGGTTCGGCGTGATCCGGCTCACGGCGCTGGAGGAGCACCGGCGGGCGCGGTTTCGGGAGTCGCTGCTCGGGAAACTGCTCGCCAGCTTCACCGAGGAGCATCACCCCTCCCCCTCGCGGCAGATCGAGCGGGACGAGCAGGCGGCGCGGCTGCGGGCGGCTTTGGAAAAACTGCCAGCGAGGCAGGCGGAGACGCTGCACCTCGTTTTTTACCAGGATTTGACGCTCAACGAGGCCTCGCAGGTCATGCGGGTGAGCCTCGGCTCCGTGCGCCAGCATTACGAACGCGGCAAAGCACGCCTCCGCGAGCTGCTGCAACCCTCCCCCGGCCATGAATGACGACCTGAAACCGCTCTTCGAGCATCTCCGTGAGTCCGAGCGTCCTGCCGCACCCGCCTGGCATCCACGTTTCCTGCGTGCGCCAGCCCCCGAATCTCGCTGGGCACCGCGAATCGCCTTCGCGGCCGTTTTGGCTTGTGGAGCCGCTTTCTGGCTGCTGCAGCCTGCGGAGCCCAGTTTGGCCGATTTTCCGCCGCTGCTCGATTCGGAGCCGCGAGAGCTTTTCGCCAGCCTCGATGCGCCATCGACGGATTTTCTCCTTCCCACTCACCTCACCATCCACCTGCCATGAAACACCTCATCCTCACCCTCCTCGTCAGCGCCACCGCGGCCTTAGCCGGCCCGGAGCAGCTCTTGAATGCCGGCTTGCTCTCGCCGGAGATCATCCAGCAGATCAAACCAGAGCTCGGCCTCACCGCCGAGCAGGAAGCGAAGATGACGACTCTCCTCACCGAGGCCAAAGCCAAGGGCGCGGGCACAGAATCCGCCCTCAAAGAGCAGCAGAAGACCCTGCAGCAGATGCTGCGTGATCCCTCCACCACCGTCGAGACCGCCAGCGACATGCTGGGCAAGGTGCTGGCCTCCGAGGGCGAGGTGAAGCAGCTCCAGCTCCGCACGCTGCTATCGCTGCGTGATGTGCTCACGCCGGAGCAGCAGAAGAAGGCGGTCAAGCTCACGCTCGCCTCGAAGGCCGTCAGCGCGAAATCCGACCTGCAAAGCACCGTCATGGCGAAGGCCAACAAGCTTCGCGCCGCCGTCGATGCGCTTGGCGAAAAACCCACCGAGGCCATGGCCTACCGCGGCCAGGAGATCGAGACGATGATCAAAAACGGCGATTGGGCCTCCGCCGATGCCGCGCTCGACTCGCTCATCAAGGACTCCGGCATCAACGAACCCGAGGAAGCCAGCGCCGCGCCCGATTTTTCCACCTTTGAGCCGGGCGATACGAATCTCGACGCCCTGCAATCCCGCTTTGAAACCGTCAAAGAGCGAGCGCAGGAGATCATCTCCATCCCCGT
>JBKCXA010000043.1:0-5019 GCA_046316935.1 Prosthecobacter sp. | reverse complement strand
AGCGAAACGAGGCCGGTATCGGCGCTGAGGAGCTTTTCGAGTTCGGCAGGCGTCAGCGGCTCGCCATCGAGGCTTTGCTCGATTTTGAAGCTCAGCAACGTGCCAGCATGCAGCGAGGTCTTCTTCGGCGCATCAATGGTGACGGCGACGGTGGGCCGCGTGGTCTTGCCGGCCTTCCACCAGTCTGGCAGCTTCATGATGATGCCGCTTTCCTGAAACACGGCGGTCTCACGCAGCACGCGATACGCTTCCTGAGGCGACATCGCCATCGGTTGGAAGAGCCGCTTCGACTCCAGCCACTCGCGGAGGAGCTTGGATTTGTCCGCGGCGAGCCTGACGGGCTCCAGCAGGGCATTCAGCGCCGTTTGATCCTTCTGACCGGCATAAAGCTGAAGCGCCCGCGCCAGCGGCAAATGCTGCGGCTGCCCGGTGGCGCTGAGTTTCTCCGTAAACGTCGCCAGAAACGCAAAAGGCCGCTGCGTGTCGGTCTTGTTCTCCGCGAGATGAAAGCTCACGCGCCCGACGACATGCCACGCCGGGCATTCCTCGCGCAACCAAGCCTCGACACCCTGCGTGGCGATCTGCGCGATATGCGCCGCGAGATCGAGCCACCAGCGCTCCAGCACCTCCGCCGTGACATGCTCCGCGCCGATGAAGGGCGGCATCGTGGCGAGAAAGGCCGTGCGTTCCTCCAACGAAGGCACCGGAAGCTGCTCGGTGCTTTTAGTCTGGCAAAGCCGCGTGAACAGCCGCTGCGCCCACTCCCGCAGCCATCGAAACGGCGGCTCCAGCTCCGCTTCGTGCAATTCGGCTGCGAGCAGCCGTAGCAGCGACGCCGCACCATCACACGCACTCATCTTCCGCTCCACCTACGACTCCTCCACCCCTTCCATCGTGAGGATTCATTCGGGGGTGATGAGGGGCGTGAGAATGGTGCGGCAGATTGGGAGAGGTTCCCATGTTTGACAATCTTCGTCCGACCTGCCTAAACAAGGCGGAACCGGTAGACGGGCTTGATCCTAGAGCATCGTTCGGTTGAGTAAATTCGTGGAAGTAACTGGCTGCTTCGAAACGCACCTCACCCTGGAGGCCCCTGATCTTGATCAGATCCGGGGTTTCGGCAGTTCTCATGAGCTGAAGATCACTCACATCATTCTTGGCAACGGGCGACATCCCTCACAGCCAATGCTCACCGGCCGTGCTGATGGCAGGCTCTCCGACGTGCTTGAAAAACTCCAAACGACCTCAGCTCTGCTGAGCGATCTTAGAGTGCGCGTTCTGCGCACCAAGGTCGAGACGACCACTGATAATCCCGCCGCGCCAAAAGATGACCACGAGGCTGCCCATCGGCCCGCCACATGGCACTTCGAGCATCATGTGAAGCTGCTGCTCGCACCTGAAACTGACCGCAGTGTGATCGAAAGCATTGCAAAGCGCCATTCAGCAAGGTTTTCCTGAAATGCCTTCAAGGACCACGAGGCGGGATATCAGGAGCGATTTCTAACCCAGCGCTTTTTCCGCACCGGACGAGCTTCCGCGAGTCGGTCGCTCGACAGCCTGCTCAAAGAGCTTTCCAGTCATGAGATCCCTGTTTTGGAAAGCGAGTCGGAATATGTCGTCCATGACAGTAATTCCCAACTCGATGCGGACTGGATCCATCACGCCTGATTCTCATGAACTTCTTCTCTCGCTTCATTCGTGCGTTCCGGAATGCCGGGCCAAAGTCGGGTGCCCTCGGTTCCCAAAATCCATTCAGCGGTTTTCCGCCCACTTTTGGTAAACCTCTCGGACAAGAAGAGGCGGAACACATGCTGGTTTATGATCCCTCGGCCCGCCAGTATGGCCGTGCATTTCGACGAGGCGACCCCAAGCTGGAACCGATGGATATGGCGCGCTGGCAACAAGCCCGGAGGCACGCCATGCAGCATCTTCTTGAGGCCGCTACCAGCGGCTCCTGGCAGAACAATCTGGTGTTGCGCGGCAGCGTGACCATGCGTGCTTTTGCTGGAGACGCCGCACGAGAACCTGGAGACATTGACTGGGTGGTCGTGCCGGAAACGATCCTGATGAGCCAAAAGGCGGCTCATGAAATTATCGACGGCATCATCCGAGCCGTTTCAGCGAATCCAAAGTTCAAAGAGGCGGTCATTGAAACGACAGACATCACTCAGACAGACATTTGGACTTATGACCGCGCCCCTGGCCGACGGGTTGCCTTCCCGTGGCGGTGCGCCGAGCTTCCGCCAGCCGTGATTCAAATGGATTTTGTGTTTCAGCAAAAGCTGCACACGCAGCCAGTGCCGATCGAAATCAGTCTGAACGGCAAAGACACCACGACACTTTTGTCAGCGAGCCGGGAAGAATCACTGGCATGGAAGCTTCTGTGGCTCAGTTCCGACACTCATCCACAAGGCAAGGACTTATACGATGCCGTTTTGCTGGCTGAGGGCACAACCCTTTCAGCATCTCTATTGAAGGCTGTTTTCCAGGATGCTGACATGCTCAAGCATCTTAACTGCAGCTTCTTTCTTGCCGACAAACCAGCCGATGAAGTTGATTGGGCCAATTTTATCAAAGAGTGCGCCTGGGTCGAGGGCAAGGCCCCGGAATGGGTTGAGCGTTTGAGAACGGCTTTACGGCCAACATTCGAGAAATTCGATTAGCCTCACGGCAACCCACCATGCTCTTCAGAGCCCTCGAACAATCTTTGGAGTGTGATCTGGCTGTGGGCCTGATTATCTCCTCAGCGCCGCCAAAACCTTCGCCTTGTCGCAGGCAAGGGCGGCGGCGAGGTCGAGCACGAGGCCGGGGAAGACGCGGCGGCGAAGCTTGCCATGGCGGTTGGGCTTCATCTTGATGTATTGGCCTTCTTCGAGGACGAACCAGTCGATCTCGGCATCCTCAGTGCGCCAGACGATGTATTCCTGCACTTCAAGACGGCGATAGACACGGAGTTTGTCGCGCAGGTCAATGGAGGCCGTGCTGGAGGCGATCTCGACGACGAGCTCAGGTGAGCCCCACGGGTAGCCTTTGGTGTTCAGCCACACGCGGCCTCCTTTGCGCGGCGGAGAGCAGAGAATGGCGTCGGGCTGGAAGGCGGTTTCGTGAGAAGTAAGTCACTTCCTCTCCGCGACCATCAGCCGCGTCCACGGACCATCGCTGACGTTGTAGTAGATGCGTTTGCCATCGGCGCTGAAGACGGGATGCGGATCATTGCGCCGCCAGGATTTCGCACCCTTGCTTTGATCAAAGCTATGTAGAAGCGCCCATTTCCCGCCGCGCATGTCGGCGACCATGATGCCCCACTCCTTCGGCTGACCACCCGCGGGATCGCTGTAGCCATCGGTGACCATCAGTTGGCCGTCGGGGCTCACGGAGGGATGCGAGCCTCGCAGGTTCGGCACGTCCTTGAGCTTCGTGTAGCGGGCGGGCGAGCCGATGTCGGTATCGAAGATGATATTGCCCATTTCAAAGATGTGCCGCGAGTCCGGATGCCATGCGGGATGACCCCACTGCTGGCGAAACCACTTCATCTGCGCGGTTTCGAGTTCGAAGCACACACAGCCCTGGCGATGACTGGCGCTTTTTGACATGTAATCATCTCCGCCATTGCCCGCGGCGATTTTGAAGAAGGCACGCTTCAGGTCCGGGCTGAGCACCGGAAAGAAAATCGAGGCCGGTTTTCCGCTGAACTCCTTTTTCAGCCACTCGCCATGCTGCTGCTCCACGGCGGCGATTTGCAGTGCCACACGCGTTTCGCCTGTTTTGGCATCCCACACGTAGAGGTCGCGGTTCGGACCCGGAGTCCAGTGGCAGCCATACATCGGTAGCAAATCACCCGAAGGATGCCCAAAGCCCACCTGACGGTCTTCCGCGACGACTTTCCGCTCCTTCGTGGCGACATCGACCACGACCACGCGCCATTTTTTGTCCACCACCTCGTGAAACGCGACCAAGCCGCCCGCGAGCCATTGCTGGCAGGCCACGCGATGCGCGTCCTCGGTGTGCACGTTCTCCGCGAGCACGGTCTCCTTTCCGGTCGCCCGCTCCAGGATGCGCACCTCGCCGACGTAGCCCGCCGGATGCGTCGAGGTGAAAAACAGCACGTGCCGCCCATCCGGGCTCTCAGGATTCGTGACGTAGTAAGTGTGAATACTGTGACGATCCGTAACGAGGCTGGCAGGCCGGATCGTGACCTCCTTTGACCACGGTGCCACGGGATCAGAGTCCTGGGCATGAAGCGTCAGGGCGAGAAAAACAGAAAGAAGAGGCTTCATGGACGTCTGGGGTTCTCCAAAACATACGCCGCCAGCGCACGGCCAAGGCCCGCGCCGATGTTGGAATAGCCTTCCACGGTCATCAGCGGGCTGTTCCAGCCGGTTTCGAGCGTGACGGAGAGCGTGAAATCGCCGGTGTGATTCCGCACCCAGCCGCTGCTCATGCGGGCACGTTCCTCCTCGGTGGTCACGTAGGTGGCAAAGCGATACTTCGGCTCAACCGGTCGCGGCGTGGTAATGTTCGAGGCGGCGAGTTCCATCCAGCGGCTGTAGTTCCGCTGCTGGATGCCGGTCATGCGCTCGAAGGCGAAGGGACCGAAGAAGAAGATGCCGTCATTCGCGCCGGGATTGTGCAGGTCGATGTAGGCATCGAGCCCGTGCTTCTTCTGAATCTCGCCGATCATGCGCTGTGCGGCGGCGACCTCGGGATAGATCGGTTCATCGGCCCAGTCGCGATTGTGATCACGTGGGATGGCTTCTTTGCCACCAGCGCCGATGGCGGCGTTGTCCACGTCCATGATGGGGATGTAGTGCAGGCAGGTTTTGGCCCGCAGCACCTTCGCCTCGTCGCTGGCATACCAGCGGATGAAGCCGCGACCCACCTGGCTGCCGCCTGCTTCCCACGCGTGATGTCGCGAGCCGACCCAGACTTGATGCGGCGCGTTTTCATCACCGATGCGAATGCCGTGCACCACATGACCATCGCGTGTCTTCGCGAGTTCGAAGCGTTTTGACTCCGGCA
>JBKCXA010000042.1:0-7224 GCA_046316935.1 Prosthecobacter sp. | reverse complement strand
GAAGAAGACGGTATCAAGTTGCAAGTGGACCACAAGATTCCACAAACCTGGGGAGGCACGAACGACATCGAGAACCTGTGGGCATTATGTGTCGAATGTAATCACGGTAAAAAGAACCTATTCGCCAGTCAGGATGATGGTGTGAAATCTCTTCTCCAGCACAGTTCAGTGCACGTGCGTATCGGGGAATTGTTGAAGCTAAACTTAGGACAACCGGTCGCTGCAAGGTTGATCGACTTTGTTGCCAACCAAGATGACTGGAAGAAGCGAACACGTGAACTCCGTTACCTCGGCTGGGAGATCGAAGTGACAAAAAAGAAACAGGCGAACGGTAGAGTCACCTCGTTCTACCAGTTGAACAGCTTTACCGACTGGCCCGAAGATCCGACTGGATGGATTCGACAATACGAGAAGGACCGTGAGATCCTAAATCGTAACAAAGCCAATTCGGATGATGATTAGCCCGCCTATATGAAGGCATGCTTCGGTCCAATCTTGCTTTCAGTGTAATAAGCCGTGGGTTGTTCAAGAAGGCGCAATTGCTCGGTCGCGACTGATGATCTAGCGCGTTTCTTTTGAAGGGCGCAACTGATTGACTGTCCGACCGCTCGGGCAACCAACGGGGGAAATGCGTTTCCCACTTGGCGATAGGCAGCCGTCTTCCTGCCACTAAACTGCCATGAATCAGGAAAACTCTGAATCCGAGCGACCATCCGCACGGTTAGCCTAGGGAGGCCGTCTTTTGCAAAGTTGGCGTCGGGCGCTTGATCAGCAATTCCCAGTCCATCAACATGCATATCTCTCCATTGTCGCTTAGCTCGGGTGGGGCCGAGGTCCGGACCGCCATGCTTTTTTGAGCCGCCAACAACTGTTGGGGCAATCCTATCAGCTTTGCCGATCCACGAGTCCACACCTGCCCATCCGCGTGATCCCATTAAATCAGCTATCACAGGCCCAACCCCAACTTGTGCGTCTAATGGCTGAGGCCACCTAAAGTAGTCGAAGTGGGTTGGACGCATCGCCACGAGTAAGAACCGGGGACGAAGTTGCGGCACACCAAAGTCAGCAGCTTGGAGAACCTTCCAATCAGCTTCATAGCCCAGTTTTTCCAGCTTCCTAAGTAGTGATGCACGGTAGTCACTGAACTTCGCAGAAGCGAACCCTGGGACATTCTCAAGCAGCACAGCCGATGGTGCGCACTCCTCGATTAAGCGGAGGGCATCAGGAAACATGTCTCGTTCGTCTTCCCCGCCGAGTTGCTTGCCAGCAACTGAAAACGGGGGGCATGGAACTCCCGCAGCAAAAAGATCGACGCCCTTCCATCGAGAGGCCTCAACATTCCGCATGTCATCATTTCGAACGTCCCACCAAGGACGATTTGCCCTCAATGTCGTGCAACAATCCGAATCAATCTCAATGGCGGCTTCACACTCGAAGCCGGCCATTTCCAAGCCGAGGGCTTGCCCTCCACCTCCAGCACAAAACTCTAGGGCGTGAAAGCTCATGCTGGTTGATAGACTTCCGCACCGGCTTCAACGAACTCCTTGCTCTTCTCCGCCATCCCGCGCTGAAGCGCTTCTTCCTCGGAGATGGCTTGTTCGGCGGCATACTTCCGCACGTCTTCGGTGATCTTCATGGAGCAGAAGTGGGGGCCGCACATGGAGCAGAAGTGGGCGCTTTTGGCTCCGTCTTGGGGGAGGGTTTCGTCGTGGTATTCGCGGGCGGTGACGGGGTCGAGGGAGAGATTGAACTGGTCTTCCCAGCGGAACTCGAAGCGGGCTTTGGAGAGGGCGTTGTCGCGGTATTGGGCGCCGGGGTGGCCTTTGGCGAGGTCGGCGGCGTGGGCGGCGAGTTTGTAGGTGATGACGCCGGCTTTGACGTCTTCCTTGTTGGGGAGGCCGAGGTGTTCCTTGGGCGTGACGTAGCAGAGCATGGCGCAGCCATACCAGCCGATCATGGCGGCACCGATGCCGCTGGTGATGTGGTCGTAGCCGGGGGCGATGTCGGTGGTGAGGGGCCCGAGGGTGTAGAAGGGGGCCTCGTGGCACCATTCGAGCTGCTTGGCCATGTTTTCCTCGATCATGTGCATGGGGACGTGGCCAGGGCCTTCGTTCATGACTTGGACGCCTTTGGCCCAGGCGCGTTTGGTGAGTTCGCCCTGGACTTCGAGTTCGCCGAACTGGGCTTTGTCATTGGCGTCGGCGATGGAACCTGGTCGCAGACCATCGCCGATGGAGAAGGAGACGTCGTAGGCGGCCATGATGTCGCAGATGTCGTCCCAGTGGGTGTAGAGGAAGTTTTCTTTGTGATGGGCGAGGCACCACTTGGCCATGATGCTGCCGCCGCGGCTGACGATGCCGGTCATGCGAGAGGCGGTCATGGGGACGAAGCGCAGCAGAACGCCGGCGTGGATGGTGAAGTACTCGACGCCCTGCTCGGCCTGCTCGATGAGGGTGTCGCGGAAGAGTTCCCAGGTGAGGTCTTCGGCTTTGCCGTTCACTTTTTCGAGCGCCTGATAGATGGGCACGGTGCCGATGGGCACGGGCGAGTTCCGCAGGATCCATTCACGGGTGGCGTGGATGTTCTTGCCGGTGGAGAGGTCCATGACGGTGTCCGCACCCCACTTGGTGGCCCAGCGCATTTTTTCGACCTCTTCCTCAATGCTGGAGGCGACGGCGCTGTTGCCGATGTTGGCGTTGATTTTGACGAGGAAGTTCCGGCCGATGATCATCGGCTCGAGCTCGGGGTGATTGATGTTGGCGGGGATGATGGCGCGGCCGGCTGCGACTTCGCTGCGGACGACCTCGGGGGTGATCTCCTTCGGGATGCGCTGGGGGAAGCGGCGGAACACGCTCGGCGTGTAGGGAGATGGGAGATCGGAGATGGGAGATTGGGCCGAGCCGTTGTGCTGCTTGTCGAGGTCGTTGCGGACGATGTCGTCCTTCAGGTCGCCCATCTTCCATCTTCCATCTCCCATCTGCTGCCTTTTCATGTTCTCACGAATCGCGATGAACTCCATCTCCGGGGTGATGATGCCGGCACGGGCATACTGGAGCTGAGTCACCACTTTGCCGGGCTTTGCCTTCAAGGGATTGCGCTGGGCATTGATGGGGGCCTTCAACGGGCTGAGGAGGCCTTCGCGCTTGGCGGCGGCGTATTCGGCGTGGTTGGCGGTGAGGTAGCCGTTGTCGCGGGGCTCGATGGCGCGGCCCTGGTATTCCTCGACGTCGTTGCGGGAGAGGATCCACGCTTTGCGCAAGGCGGGCAGGCCTTCCTCGACGGTGCCTTTGTAGGACGGATCACCCCAGGGGCCGGAGGTGTCATAGACGCTCACGGGTTCATTGACCTCGATGCGGCCGTTGAAGCTCTTCGTGGGGCTCAAAGCGATCTCGCGCATGGGGACGCGGACGTCCTTGTGGATCTGCCCCTCGACATAGACGCGGGTGGAGGCGGGGAGCTGCTCGGAGGAATGGGGTTCGAAGGAGGTCTTGGGATCGGCGATCATGGGGGGAAGTCGGTGGGCGGTAGGCAGTATTCAGTAGGCGGTGGCGGCCTGTGGCCGGAACTGAGATAGACCCTCCGAGCGAGCTCCCTTCGGCGGCATGACCCGCATCAGGTTCGGAGGGTTCGGATCGAGGAAGATCCGTCTCAGTCCCTGCGGTGGGACGCCCCTGTCGTGACGGGTGGATAGTCGGGGAGCGAGGCGCTTCGTCAACGGGGTTTTCGGGAGGGAAACGGGATTCAACGCGAATGGAAACGAATGTTGAAGAATGGCCGCAAATGATGAGGGGCGGCATTCGCGGTCATTCGGTTCCCATTCGGCTTGAATTCGTGTCCAAAAGGAAAGGCTGGTTGAGGTCGTGAGACGCTCAACCAGCCTTGGCTTGGGAAGGGCTTGTGGGCCTTTCGGGGATCAGAGATACTCGTTGATGAGATTCTCGCACATCTCCTGGCGGCCGCTGGCGATGAAGGGCTCGCCGTTGGAGAGGGTGTAGGCCTCGAGCTCGGCGAAGCCGACCTCGCCCTTCTCGATCTTCGCGCCGATGCCGGAGTCGAAGGTGGCGTAGCGCTGCTTGATGATGCCATCGAGACGGCCGTCCTCGATGATGCGGTGGGCGATCTTCAGGCCGCGGGCAAAGGCATCCATGCCGCCGATGTGGGCGTGGAATAGATCGACCGGCTCGAAGGATTCGCGACGGCACTTCGCATCGAAATTGAGGCCGCCGGTGGTGAAGCCGCCCATCTTCAGCACCTCGATCATGATCTGGGTGGTGAGGTAGATGTTCGTGGGGAACTGGTCGGTGTCCCAGCCGATGAGCTCATCGCCGGTGTTGGCATCGATGGAACCGAGAGCACCCGCGGCGGCGGCCACCTGCAACTCATGGCGCATGGTGTGGCCGGCGAGCGTGGCGTGGTTCGTTTCGATGTTGAGTTTGAAGTGCTCCAGCAGGCCGTGCTCGCGGAGGAAGTTCAGGCACGCGGCGGAGTCGCTGTCGTATTGATGGGTGGAGGGTTCCCGCGGCTTCGGCTCGATGTAGAAGGGGCCTTTGTAGCCGATCTGCTTCTTGTAATCGACGGCCATGTGCAGCAGGCGGGCCAGGTGGTCCACCTCGCGCTTCATGTCGGTGTTCCAAAGGGTGGCGTAGCCTTCGCGGCCGCCCCAGAAGGTGTAGCCCTCACCACCGAGACGGTGGGTGACGTCCATCGCCTTCTTCACCTGCGCGGCGGCATAGGCGAAGACATTGGCGTTCGGGCTGGTGGCCGCGCCCTGGCAGTAACGCGGATGGGCGAAGAGGCAGGCGGTGCCCCACAGGAGCTTCTTGCCGGTCTCCTTCTGCGCCTTTTCAAGCTCGTCGGCGACGGCGTCGAAGGCTTTGTTGGATTCGGCCAGCGTGGCGCACTCAGGGGCGACATCGCGGTCGTGGAAGCAGTAGTAATCCACGCCCAGCTTGTCCATGAACTCAAAGCAGGCCCACACGCGGCGCTGCGCATTGGCGATCGAGTCGGTGCCATCGTCCCACGGACGCTGCGCGGTGCCGGCGCCGAAGGGATCGGAAAGTGAATTCCGCATCGCGTGCCAGTAGGCCACGCCAAAGCGCATGTGATCACGCATCTTTTTGCCACCCACGACTTCGTCGGCGTTGTAGTGCTTGAACGCGAGCGGGTTGCGGCTCTGCGGTCCTTCAAACTGGATTTTCTGGATGTCGGGGAAGGCTTCTTTCATAGGTGGGTGGTGTTGGGCCGCCTACGGGAGCCGGAAAGCATCGGGGCGCAAGGCACAAACCCGGCCATCGTTTGGGCGAAATCGGCCATCCCCCCCGGCGGGGCAGGGGGGCGGCTACTCCTGCGCCGCACCGCCGGCCTGCTCGGGATTGAAGGGCTTCACCGGGCCGCTGTATTCGCCAGCCACTTTCACGGCGGCATTATCCTGGAGGCCCACGAGGCCGTCGGCGATGATGATTTCGCCTTCCTTCACGCCGGAGAGCAGCTCCACCACCCCCGGTTTGCGCAGGCCGGTCTTCACTTCGACACGCCTCGCCTTGCCGTCTGCGATGGTGAAGACGTAGGCCTTCGAGCCGACGGGAACGAGGGAGCGTTCCGGCACCGCGAGGGAAAGGTGAGGCGTCACACGCAGCGCCACCAGCACGAGCATGCCGGGCTTCAGCGTGAGATCGGCATTGGCCACTTCGGCACGCGCCGACACGGAGCGAGTCACCGGATCGAGTCGCGAATCGAGATGGGCCAGCTTGCCTTCAAACTGCCGCCCCTTCACCGTCTCCGCACGGGCGACGATGGCGATGCCGGGCTTCACGCTGCCGAGGTAGGTCTCCGGCACGGAAAAGTCGATCTTCACCACGTCGATCTTATCCAGCGAGGCAATGATGGTGCCGGGAGAAACAAGCGCTCCCACGCTGATGCGGCGCAGGCCCAGCCAGCCATCAAACGGCGCGGTGATCACACGATCTGCCAGACGTGCCTCGGCCTCGTTGATCTTTTGCTTCGCGATGTCGGAAAGCGTCAGCCGCTCTTGCAGCCTCGCTTCCGGGGCTGCGCCGTCTTTGACGAGGTTTCGCAGGCGGGCGATCTCCCGCTCCTCCTCAGCCAGCGTGGCCTTCGCGGAGGCCAGCATGGCCTGCTCTTCCGTATCGCTCAGCTTGGCGAGCACGGTGCCTTTTTTGACGAAGTCGCCGTCCTGGAAGGACAGCTCGGTGACGTGCTCGGTGACGTTGGAAGAGATGTCCGCCGATTCAAAAGACTGCACGGTGCCGATGGCATCCAGATCGAGGGCGAAGTTGTCCTTCGTCACCTTGGCCGTCGTCACCAGCGCCGCGCCTTTGGCCTTCGCGGCCGTCTTCGGCTCCGCCGCGGCCTGCTGCTGCTTGTTCCAATACACCCAGCCTCCGCCTCCCACCGCGGCGGTGATGACGAGGAAGACAAAAAAGCGAAGGAGAGCGGACGGACGGGCTTCGGACATGAGGAGGGCTGGATTGAAAACGCGGGCGGCAGGCCGGATTCGCGGAAAACTTCGTGGGCGGAGGTTTGCGTGATGAAAAGGGGCGGGCTAAAGGCCGGGGATGCAGGTCTTGCACAGCATTGAGGAGCTTTCCAGCCTTCGTGGACCCGTGGCGCTCGCCATCGGGGTCTTCGATGGCGTGCATCTCGGCCACCAGGAGGTGATCCGGGCGGCCTGCGATCATGCGCGGGCACACGATGGCACAGCAGTGGTGATGACCTTTCACCCGCATCCGCTGCATGTGCTGCGCCCCGGTGCCGCTCCCCGCATGCTCTGTGGCGAGCGTCACCAGCAGCACATCCTTCGCGATCTCGGCGTGGGCACCTTGCTGCGCTGCCCCTTCACGCCGGAGACGGCGCAAACGGTGGCGCGGGACTTTGTGATGCGCCTCGTCGCGGCGGCGCGACCGCTCGGCTGCATCTCCGTGGGTCATGGCTGGAGCTTTGGCAAAGGTCGCGAGGGAAACATCCATCTCCTCACGGATCTCGGCTCGGAAAACGGCTTCGCGGTGTATGGCGTGCCCGCCTTCCGCGTCGAGAGCGAGGTCGTCAGCAGCACCGCCATCCGCGAGGCCGTGACGCGGGGTGATTTCGCCAAGGCGGCCCGCTTTCTCGGTCGTGAGTATGCGGTGATGGGCCGCGTCGTCGAAGGTCAAAAGCTCGGCCGCCAACTCGGTTTCCCCACGGCGAATGTGGAAGTCGAAAACGAGC